>JBLIIN010000024.1:0-14167 GCA_047635075.1 Methylophagaceae bacterium
ACATTCATGGAGTAAGAAAACACTCGACCATTACGAAAAAAGCTTGCAGGCAATACAGCACAATGCGGGATCTTCGCAATTTAAGAAATAGAGTTTGTTGTGGGCATTATCTGGCGTATTCATTATGATGTTAGTGGGGCTGCTGCTTTCTCCTGTCCGTGGGGAAATTACTTTATCAAAGGTGTTACAGCTGCACAATTTCGGTATGACAAAGCTGAGCGGTCACAGCGGATTACGGTGTATGAAGTGGAATGTAAACCAGGAATATTTGGAGAGATTCAAAGCAAAGAGCAAGGGATAGTGCGTCGAGAAATAGCATTAAAAGGCTTTGAGTTCAGGCTATGGCTCTAAAAAGGGCTGTTAATAGTATCAGCATAAAATCATCTGAAACTCCAATAAGATCCAAGGGGTTAATGAACTGTTTATCGCTATCAAATTGTCTATTTTGTTAGACTATCAAACTTTAAACTGCGAAACGGAATCAGCATAATGAAAATTGGCTTAGGGATACTGCTCATTACAGGGATTTGTCTAACAAATATTGTATCAGCACAGCAAACGCAGCAAGGTTTAAAACTATTAGATATTTACAAGGCACATTATGGCCAGCGATGGACGAGTTTGGTGAGCGGCTTGGAAAATAGAAGTGACCTTTCTTTTGCTCAAAAGCTCGCTCATTATGAACAACAAATCGGGATTGTAAAACAACAGTTCTCTAAGGAAAGAATCCAAGAGTACCAGCAGCAATCCATCACCTTAAAAGTTGAACATAAGTGTAAAGGTCGTCCTTCAGGCACAGCTAAAAATTGTGGGTTCAAATGCGTTGAACGTCCTAATGAAAATATGTACACCACAGAAAAGTGGGTCATCTACACGGGGGATGAAATGGGTAAGACCCTAAACGAAGCAAAGGCCTGTTTGAAACTAGAGGTACGTGGTGCAGGAAAAAATGAGGGCACTGTGTCAGCGACTTACAAGTATAGACCCAGTTATATTGATTATAAAGTCGCAGATGATGCTGACATTTTATTCAAGAGTTTCCTAGCACAATAAAACGATGGTTATTTTATTTCTTGTCATCGGATATCCCGATTAGACAGAGTGATTATTTCCATAATAACTTGTGATTAATTGTATTATTATTAGTAAAGATAAAGTGTGTAACTTTATTTAAATACAAGTAAAAACCACTCTGAATAACAAAAAATAAATTAAAAAGGAACGAACAATGGCACTACGAATTGGGGACACAGCACCAGATTTCACTATTACTACGACCGCGGGTGAAATCAATTTTCATGATTGGGCAAAAGGTAAATGGACTTTTTTCTTTAGTCATCCAGCAGATTTTACGCCTGTTTGTACTACTGAAATGGGCAGAACAGCACAGCTAGCACCTGAATTTGAGGCACGTAATTGTGCCCCACTAGGTCTGTCAACTGACACTGTCGAGGAACACTTGAAGTGGATAGAAGATGTCAATACTTCACAAAACACAACTCTTAAATTTCCTATCGTCGCTGATGCAGACAAAACAATAGCCGAGCTATACGGCATGATTCATCCATCAGAAAGCAGCACAGCAGCTGTACGGTCTGTTTTTATTATTGATCCAGAAATGAAAATTCGTTTAACGATGACATACCCAATGGCGGTGGGTCGTAATTTCGATGAGATTATTCGTGTCCTTGATGCGCTTCAAGCTGGAGACCAAAATGGAATCGCAACCCCAGCTGATTGGCAGCCAGGTAGCAAAGTTATCATTCCACCGACAGTGAGCAATGCTGACGCACAACAGAAATTCCCACAAGGTTTTGATGAAGTTCTGCCATACCTTCGTTTTGTAGATGTTTCTAAATAAGTTCAAGTAGTTAAAATACAGGCGCAGAGAACTTTTGAGTACTTTGCGCCTGACCTTTATGTGAAGATCAGACTAGACTAAGTTCTCAGTCCTCTAGTCTGAGTCTGTTGCTAACTTAACCCTGTTTTCATCAAAACCCAGCGGGTTCTCCTTTGGACCCCCCCCCCCCCCATAAATACAACCTCTGTGACAAAGACAAAAAAAGCGGGACAGTTTTTTACGATGTTTGGTCACATTATAAAAAGTATCAATGCACAAAAAAAGAAATCCACAACTGGTCGAAGCGTATATACCGAAAAATAAAAGCACAAAACCTGCTAAGAACTCCAAGTGTCTGGCAAATAAAAGGAGAAGTCTTGGAAGCTAAGGAAAGATATTATTTGAAAAATATCGAGACACTTACTGTATGTATAATCAGAATGATTCAAATAAAATCAGATTTCACATAACTTACGAAGTGGCGGAGAAACATGCTTTAGGCTTAAAGGCCAATTAACTTTAAGCAAACTCCTGCATCAGGTATCCTTGACAGCTTATTTTTACTTACCAAAACGAAGACATCATGCAACAAGACTATAGTCCCGCCGGAATTGAAGCCAAGGTTCAGCAATATTGGCAGGAGGCAAAGACCTTCCGTGCTGTTGAAGACAATAATAAAGAAAAGTACTACTGTCTTGCGATGTTCCCTTACCCCAGTGGTCAGTTGCATATGGGCCATGTGCGGAACTACACTATTGGCGATGTGATTTCGCGTTATCAGCGGATGCAAGGTAAAAATGTATTACAACCCATGGGATGGGATGCCTTTGGACTGCCGGCAGAAAATGCGGCGATTAAAAACAAAGTGCCACCCGCTGCATGGACTTACGACAATATTGATTACATGCGTGGGCAGTTACAGCGCCTTGGTTTAGGCTACGACTGGGAACGTGAGTTAGCGACCTGTACGCCAGAATATTATCGTTGGGAGCAATGGCTTTTTACTCGATTATTTGAAAAAGGATTGGTTTATAAAAAGACGGCGGCCGTTAATTGGTGCCCGGTCGACAAAACTGTGCTGGCCAATGAGCAAGTGATCGACGGTTGCTGTTGGCGATGTGACACTGAAGTGGAAAAACGTGAGATTCCTCAGTGGTTTATGAAGATCACCGATTATGCTGAACAATTAATAGATGACCTCGCTCAGCTTGATGGTTGGCCAGAGCAAGTTAAGACGATGCAAGCCAATTGGATTGGTCGCTCGGAGGGCCTACAAATTGAGTTCGATATTGTTGGTGATGAGTCAAGCTTAGCGGTTTATACAACACGACCAGACACATTGATGGGGGTGACCTATTTAGCGGTTGCTGCCGAACATCCTTTGTCTTTAATAGCCGCCGAATCAAATCTTGAACTACAAGCGTTTATTGATGAATGTCGTAAGATGGAAACCAGTGAAGCTGCAATGGAAACCGCGGACAAAAAAGGGGTTGCTACGGGCATCGTGGCAACACATCCGATTACCGGGGAACATGTCCCAGTATGGGCCGCTAACTTCGTATTAATGGGGTATGGCACTGGTGCAGTGATGTCTGTTCCTGCTCATGATCAACGTGATTATGAATTCGCGCAAAAGTACGGGCTAGAGATTAAGCAAGTTATTGAACCGACAGGCAAAGAAACATGCGATTTATTGGTGGCGGCATTTACCAACAAAGGTCATTTGATCCAGTCAGGTCAGTTTGATGGCTTGAGCTCACAAGCGTCGTTTGATGCGATTGCCAACGCATTAGAACAAGGCAATAAAGGCCAACGTCAAGTCAACTATCGCTTACGTGATTGGGGTGTTTCTCGTCAGCGTTATTGGGGCACGCCCATTCCCATTATTAACTGTCCAGATTGCGGTGCAGTCGCTGTACCAGAAGCTGACTTACCGGTTCGTTTGCCCGAAGATGTCATTGTTGATGGATCTGGTTCTCCGATTAAGACGATGCCTGAGTTTTATCAATGTGCTTGCCCAAAATGTGGTGGCGATGCGGAACGTGAGACTGATACTTTTGATACTTTCTTCGAGTCTTCATGGTATTACGCGCGTTTCACCTGCCCAGACAATACTGATTTGATGTTAGATGAGCGTGCTAAACATTGGTTGCCAGTCGATCAATATATCGGGGGTATTGAACATGCAGTACTACATTTACTCTATGCGCGATTTTTCCATAAGTTAATGCGTGATGAAGGTTTAGTTGATGGTGATGAGCCATTTAAGAACTTGCTTACACAGGGCATGGTATTGAAAGATGGCATGAAAATGTCGAAATCAAAAGGTAATACCGTCGACCCACAATCGCTAATAGAACAATATGGTGCTGATACAGCACGATTGTTCATGATGTTTGCTGCACCACCTGAACAATCATTAGAGTGGTCAGATAAAGCCGTTGAAGGATCACACCGCTTTTTAAACCGCTTATGGCGGGCGACTTTGACACATATTGAAAGCGGAGCGTGTGTTGGCTTAGACAAAGATAATTTGAGTGATGGCTTAAAAGACCTTCGTCGCCAAACATACCAAACGCTCACTAAAGTCAGTGACGACATAGGGCGCAGACACACTTTTAATACAGCGATTGCTGCCGTGATGGAGTTAATGAATGCGCTAACGAAATGCGATGATGCTAGCAATCAAGGTCGAGCAGTTAGACAAGAAGCATTACAGATGATTGTATTAATGCTTGCACCAATCACCCCCCATATTTGTGATCATTTATGGCGTGCTCTGGGCCATGATGAAGCGGTAGTCAATGTTAGCTGGCCTGACATCGACGAAACAGCATTAAAGCAAGATAAAATTGAGCTGATGATACAAGTCAATGGTAAGCTAAGAGCTAAAATTAAAGTCAGTCCGGATGCAAGCAAACGCAGTATAGAAATACAAGCATTGGCTGATGACAATGCGCAAAAGTTTATTGATGGTAAAGAGATTCGCAAAGTCATTGTGGTACCTGGCCGGCTAATTAATATCGTGGTGGCAGGTTAATTAAGGAACGCTTTATGAGACGTATTGTATTAAGTAGTGTTGTTGCTATGTCGTTGCTGATGTTGATAGGCTGTGGTTTCCATCTGCGTGGTGTGGCGGACATATCAGACGATTTAAAAACGATGCGTATTGAAGGGGTTAACTTACAACGTGATATCGGGTTGTATCTAAAACGGGGATTAGTGAGTAATGGTATTTTAGTGGTCGAGGATAACGATAGTGAATCGGCTGTTCTGAAAATCACTGAAAATAGATTTGAACGACGTGTGTTATCGGTGGGTTCGAATGCCAAAGTAAGTGAGTTTGAGCTTCATGCTGCGATTACATTCACTGTCTTTGATGCACAAGGCCAAGTGGCTGCTGCACAGCAACAAGTTCGAGCGCAGCGTGATTATCAGTTTGACCAAGACGAAGTGTTGGGCCGAGAGTCAGAAGAAATATTGCTGCGAGATCAATTGAACAAGCAATTGGTACAAAGCATTCTTCGCCGCTTATCTTTTATAAAATAGAGCCTCAACGATGCGTGTTAATGCTGACCAACTAACCGCACAAGTGCAAAAAAAGCTGTTGCCGGTTTATCTAGTCTTTGGTGATGAGCAGATGCTAGTGGAAGAAAGTGCTGATCAAATCCGCCAACAAGCTAGGCAATTAGGAGCGAATGAGCGGCGAGTATGGCATGTTGAAGGTCGTTTTGACTGGTCACAAATTCAGTGGCAAGAACAAACAATGTCATTGTTTGATAACCAACGCTTATTAGAGATACGTTTGCCATCGGGCTCGCCGGGCAAAGAGGGTGGCGAGGCGTTTAGGCGCTTTGTTGATAAACCACCACAGGATACGACTTTATTAATCATTAGTGGCAAAATAGATAAGCGTTCTCAAAAAAGTAAATGGTTTACCGAATTAGATAAAGCGGGTGTGACTGTGCCTGTCTGGCCTGTTGATATTGCAAATTTACCACGGTGGATAACACAGCGTTTGAAGCAGCGTAACTTGAATAGCAGCGAAGCAGTGGCCAGCCTAATTGCAGAAAGAATTGAGGGTAACTTATTTGCTGCGGCCCAAGAAATTGAAAAATTAGTTTTACTGTGTCCGGATGGACGAGCCACTGAAGAAATCGTGATGGCTTCCGTCGCTGACAACGCTCGTTTTCAGGCTTTTGGCTTAATGGATACCGTTTTTACCGGTCAAGCTGCGAAAATACCCAGGATAATTAACCAACTTAAAGCAGAAGGTAATGATATCTTAGCTATTTTTTCTGCGGTATCATGGTCCCTTCATCGTATGGTTGATATGGCGCTTGAACTGAGTCAAGGGAACAATATAGAACAGGTTTTTAAGGCTCAAAAACCTCCGGTTTGGGAGAAAGCTAAACCCATTATTCATCAAGCATTGGCAAAGCACGATGTCAAAAGCTGGCAATATTTTTTGCAACAGATGGCAGAAATTGATCAGGCAGCTAAAGGGACTGTGAAAAAATGTCCTTGGACATTGTTAGAAACACTGTGTTTGAACGTGGCAGGTGTTAATTTACATAGCCAACATCAGGGGAATGGCATTGAATATTGAACTTTACATGCAAACATTAGGCAGCCAGGCGAGACAAGCCAGTCGACTAATGTCGCGCGCCAGCACCAACGTTAAAAACCATGCCTTATTAACTATCGCTAGAGAAATTCGTGAGGCTGCAGACAGATTAAAAATCCAAAATGGCTTGGATTTGACTTCGGGTAAACAAAAAGGGCTAGAGGCGGCATTACTTGATCGTCTGGAGTTGACAGACAGTCGTATCGAGTCGATGGCTGAAGGCTTGGAACAGATTGCCAATTTGTCTGATCCTGTCGGCGAAATTAGTAATATGCGCTACTTACCTTCTGGTATTCAATTAGGCCAAATGCGTGTGCCTCTTGGTGTGATCGGCATTATTTACGAGTCTCGCCCCAATGTGACCGCAGATGCAGCAGGCTTATGTTTAAAATCAGGTAATGCAACTATTCTACGTGGTGGCTCAGAAGCCATTTACTCTAATCAGGCCATTGCTGCCTGTATTCAAAGTGGTTTGAAACAAGCGGGTTTGCCTATAGAGGCTGTGCAAGTCGTCGAGACAACTGACCGAGCCGCAGTTGGTCAATTGATTACCATGCCAGATTATGTTGATGTGATTGTGCCGAGAGGTGGCAAGAGTTTAATTCAACGTATTAGCCAAGATGCCAGAGTGCCAGTGATTAAACATTTAGACGGTATCTGTCACGTTTATATAGACAGTAAAGCAGATTTAACGATGGCTGAAGAGATTGCTTTTAATGCCAAATGCCACCGATATGGCGTCTGCAATGCGATGGAAACATTACTGGTGGATAGCCAAGTGGCCGCCGCTATCTTGCCAAGATTAGCGGCGCGTTATCAAACAGAGTCAGTTGAACTTCGGGGCTGTGAAAAAACACGAACTATTTTGCCTGATATCAAGACAGCAACACAGCAAGACTGGGATACCGAATATTTAGCTCCCATTTTATCCATTCGTATTGTCGACGGGGTTGATCAGGCAATGGATCATATTCATCAACATAGTTCAGGTCATACTGAAACGATAGTAACCGAAGACTACACCACATCACGTCGCTTTTTAGCAGAGGTCGATTCCAGCTCAGTGATGGTGAATGCGTCGACACGGTTTGCCGATGGATTTGAATATGGATTGGGCGCTGAAATAGGTATTTCAACCGATAAATTACACGCACGGGGTCCTGTGGGGCTGAATGGGCTAACATCACAAAAATGGATTGTGTTGGGAACCGGTCAAATACGCATTTAATATGGCAAAAGCAGTCGGCATATTAGGGGGCACATTCGACCCGATTCATAATGGTCACTTGAGATCAGGACTTGAATTATTACAACAGTTCAACTTTGAACATATTCGCCTAATCCCAAGTGCAAGACCACCGCATCGTGGCCAGCCACAAGCAACACCAGAACAACGTGTCATGATGTTGCATTTGGCGATTAAAAATAGCCAACAATTTGTTGTTGATGATCGTGAATTAAAACGAGAAGGAGCCTCCTATACTATGGATACGCTGCGATCTTTAAAACAAGATATGCCGGATAATCCTTTGTATTTGATCGTCGGCTCAGATGCCTTCAATCAATTATCAACATGGCATCAATGGCAAGATCTCTTAGGGTTATGTCACATCATTGTCATGGAGAGAGCTGGTCAGCCGTTATTGTTGAGTAAAGAGATGACAAGTTGGTATCACAGCCATATTGCGTCAGCGCAGGATAAAATATTACTGGCGGGTAAAATCTGGCCTGTATCACTGACGCAGTTAGCTATTTCTGCTTCCGCTATTCGTTTTGACATTTCATCAGGTCGAAGTCCAGCATTCTTGACACCCGCTCCCGTTATCAGTTTTATCGAACAATTAGCGTTATATCGTTAAACTAAAATCCAGTTTATTAAAATAATTTAAGATCATGATAGAGGCCCCGAACCCACAACGTAAAATTATACACGTGGATATGGATGCTTTTTTTGCCTCTGTCGAACAACGTGACCAACCCCGATACCGCGGGAAACCGCTTATTGTAGGGGGTAACCCAGATCAACGGGGTGTTGTTGCAGCTTGTAGCTATGAAGCGAGACAATTTGGTATTCATTCCGCAATGCCTTGCTCAACCGCTTATCGACTATGTCCCAATGCTATTTTTGTTCCGCATCGTTTTGAGGTTTATAGCGAGGTATCAGAGCAAATACGCACGATTTTTTGGCGGTATGCCTCAGAAGTAGAACCGTTATCGTTAGATGAAGCTTACTTAGATGTCACAGGTTCCGGATATTTTAATGGTTCTGCGACCTACATTGCGCAAGCCATTCGACGAGATATTTTGGCAGAAACTCACTTAACAGCATCCGCTGGCGTCTCTTATAATAAGTTTTTAGCTAAAATAGCGTCCGATGTCAATAAGCCTAATGGCATTTATATTATTCAACCAGAACAAGGATTAGCCTTTGTTTCAGAGCTAGCTATTGGGAAGTTTCATGGCATTGGGCCTGCGACGGAAGCTAAAATGAAAGAAGTGGCTATTGAAACGGGTAGGGATTTACGGCGGTGGTCCGAGGCTGATCTAGTGAATCGTTTTGGCAAATCAGGTCATTATTTTTATCATATTGCACGGGCTATTGATGAACGGCCTGTACAAAGTACGCGCCAACGTAAATCAATTGGCAAGGAAACAACATTTCAACAAGATATTCGATCAGTTATCGAATTAAAAGGTCATATCGATGGCTTAGCAGAGCAAGTATGGGCCCAACTTCAGCGGTTAAATTTCAGAGCTAGAACCTTAACATTAAAGGTTAAGTATGCAAGCTTTCAACAGGTTACACGCTCTATCACCGAAGAAGAAGAACTGGATCTAGATAAAATTAATATGTTATTGCCATTATTGTTAACAAAAACTGAAGCCGGCGAACTGGCTGTGAGACTAGTGGGTGTTTCTGTGAGTGGTTTTGAACAAGCTGAGCCAACACTAAAGCAAAGCCAACAACTTGATCTTGGCCTGAATGAGGCTTTTTAACAATGACCATTTTCAATGATAAGCCGCTGAAATAAGGGATATACTGTTTTTTTATCGTCTCTAAATCGACCTAAGGCTTATCAAGTCCCTTTAATCTGCTGGTCTTGTTGATGACGCTAGGCACTATTTTTTAGTAAAAGACACCATTTACGCCTCTAAGAAAGTATTGATTTCCACCGTATTAATCATGTTAGTCATAACACTATATACCCTAGGTGATAGCGTAATTTACCCCATAGAAAGTCGCTTTAAAAAAGCGCTGACAATGCCAGAAAGCATCGCAGGGATTTTTGTTTTGGGCGGAGGAGAGCAGTTAAAAACTTCATTCAGTTGGGAGACTTATGAATTAGGAGCTGGTGGCGACTGGTATAGCGGTGCAGCTTTGTTGGCGAAGCGTTACCCGACTGCATCTGTGATTTTTACGGGAGAAAATAATTTATTAATCTTTCAAGAAAAGGCAGGTGAGGACAGTATTGCACGTTCTTTGTTACCCTCTGTTTGCATTGACGTAGCCCTACTTATTATAGAATCAAACTCACGCAATATAGTCGTAAACAGTATACTTATCAATACTCTAATTACACAAAGGGTTGGTTAACATTTCTTGGCCAAGTCTGCTTTTCATATGCCTCGTGCAATGGGGATTGCTCGTCAACAAGGATTGAATGTTATTGCTTACCCTGTTGATTATCGACGTCTTTAACCGTCATTACGTCAATGGGGTTTCAGTTTATATGAACAGTTACAAGTATTAGAAGCTGCTTGGCATGAATGGATTAGTTTAACGGTTTATTACTTAACGGGTAAAACTAATGAATGGTTTCCAGCGCCTGTGCCAGCAGGGTCGATACAAAAATCACAAGCGGATTAAGTGTTAGTGATAAACTATGCTACTAGCTAATAACGGAGCGCCCAATGCAGGCCAATGAATTGAAATTACTAGTGATTGATGCACTAGAAGATATTAAAGCACAAGATATATTAGTACTTGACGTAACACAAATGACCGATGTGACTGATTTAATGATTATTGCAACGGGTAAGTCGACCCGCCAAGTCAAAGCCCTAGCGAATGAAGTGAGTCAACAGGCCAAGGCAGCAGGTCAACAACCACTGGGCATGGAAGGTGAAGACGTAGGAGAATGGGCCTTGGTTGATCTGGGTGATGTCATCGTTCACATTATGACGCCACAAACTCGCACGACTTATAATTTAGAAAAGCTTTGGCAAGTGCCAGAACAGACAGATCAGCAGGTTTCGGCTGAAGAAGAATGAAATTAAACTTATTGGCCATCGGCAATAAAATGCCCGGTTGGGTCAATGAAGGTTATCAGGAATATGCTAAACGGTTACCAAGAGAGTGCCAACTCAATTTACTAGAAATACCCGCTGCAAAGCGAGGTAAAAGTGGCAACGCAGTTCAATGGATGGAAGACGAAGGCGACCGGTTACTGGCATTGATACCCAGTAACCATCATGTGGTCTCCTTAGAGGTCAAAGGAAAACCATGGAGCACAGAACAACTAGCTAGGCAAATGAAACAATGGCTCGCGGATGGTCGCAATGTCTCATTATTAATAGGTGGGCCCGATGGATTGTCACAAAAATGTAGCCAAAGGGCTGATCAAGCCTGGTCATTGTCGTCATTAACATTACCACACCCAATTGTTCGCATTGTACTGGCTGAACAACTTTATAGAGCATGGATGGTATTACAAAACCATCCCTATCATCGGGCGTGAATTTCCCCAAAGTCTATCTAGCTTCAGGCTCACAGAGGCGGAGCGAGCTCCTCACTCAAATAGGAGTCGAGTTCGATAAATTGTCGCTAGATGTCGATGAAAGTCGTTTAAAGAACGAATCACCGATAGACTACGTACAACGTATCGCTGAAGATAAAGGACTAGCAGGTTGGCAATCACTAAGCGAGTATGAACATCGGCCTGTTATTGGGGCTGACACGTCGGTAGTATTAGAACAAGACGTGCTGGGAAAACCAAAAAACAAAGCGGATGCCAAAGGGATGTTAAAACGGTTATCAAACCGTCAACATGAGGTCATTACTGCCGTATCATTAATTTATGATAATCAGATCTTAACAAAAGTGAGTCGCAACAAAGTCACCTTTGCAGCAATGACAGAAGCACAAATAAATTGGTATATTGAAACCGGCGAAGGTGAGGATAAAGCAGGCTCTTATGCGGTTCAAGGCCTTGCAGCACTATTTATCAAACAGATAATAGGGAGTTACTCTGGCATTATGGGCTTACCACTAAGAGAGACAATGGAATTATTGGTCGATATTGGGATCCATTCTAATGAGTAGTGAGATTCTAATTAATGTGACACCGAGTGAAACGCGTGCTGTCGTCGTGAATAACGGGGTGCTACAAGAAGTTTTTATAGAGCGAACTGAGCATCGAGGACTAGTGGGTAACATTTATAAAGGTAAAGTCTGCCGTGTTTTGCCCGGTATGCAAGCTGCCTTTGTTGAAGTCGGGTTTGCGAAAGCAGCTTTTTTACATGCATCTGATATTTCAATTCCTATGGGTCATGCCGGCGATTTGCAAACAACAGAAGTCCCTTCTATCTCCTCCTTACTTAGAGAAGGACAAGAGATCATTGTCCAAGTTATTAAAGATCCAATGGGAACCAAAGGCGCCCGTTTAACCACACAATTGTCAGTATCTTCACGATATTTAGTCTATATGCCTGATACGCAAGGTGTCGGTGTATCACTAAAGATTGAAGATGAACTTGAACGTGATAGGCTTAAAAATGCATTAATAGCGCAACTAGAGTTGAGCCCGGGTGGCTATATTTTAAGAACAGCAGCAGAAGGTGCCCTTGAAACAGAACTTGCTGCAGATTTGCAGTTTTTACATCGTCTGTGGACAAAATTGGTGGATCGTAAGAGGACAATAAAGTGTGGGGAACCACTTTATGAAGACTTGCCTTTAACATTGAGGTCGTTAAGAGATTTATTTTCACCTGAAATAGAAAAAATTCGTATTGATTCCAAAGAAACTTATGACAAAGCGTTAAAATTCGCTAATGGGTTTATGCCGGAGTGTGCCTCAAGAATCGAACACTATAAGGCGGGTGGGCCCTTATTTGATTTATTTAGTGTTGAAGAAGAAATCCAAAAGGCCCTGGAACGAAAAGTATCATTAAAGTCAGGAGGCTATCTGATATTTGATCAAACGGAGGCGATGACCACCGTTGATGTCAACACAGGTGGCTTTGTGGGTCATAAAAATTTAGAAGAGACTATCTTCAAAACCAATCTAGAGGCTGCTAAAGCGATTGCGCGACAACTCAGACTTCGTAATCTGGGCGGAATCATTATTCTTGATTTCATTGATATGGAGGAAATTGAACATCGAGAACAAGTGTTAGAAACTTTAGAAAAAGCGATGATGTCCGATAAAGCGAGACATAATATTTGTGCGGTCTCTGAGTTAGGCTTGATTGAAATGACCCGTAAAAGGAGTCGTGAGAGTTTAGAGCACGTCTTATGCGAGCCCTGCCTTGCATGTGAAGGGAAGGGTTACACCAAAAGTATTGAGACAGTTTGTTATGAAATATTTCGTGAAATAATGCGTGAAGCGAAGCAATATGAAACCAGTCGGTTTTTAGTACTAGCATCCCAAGATGTCATTGATCGTCTTAACGATGATGATTCAACATATGTTGCTGAATTAGAACAATTTATTGGTCGGCCCATTGCTTTTCAGCCTGAATTTCAATATGGCCGGCAGCAGTTCAATGTTGTCTTAATGTAAGGCGAATCATGGGAACATATACTTCAATAAACCTCAGGCTCAGCCGGTTCTAATTCAATGGCAGTGCAAAAAAAATATCGTGGTGCGGTCAGACCATTTTACGTCACTTTAGTTTTTGTCTTTCTATTGTTGAGTGGCGGGTTTTACTGGCTTGCAGGGGCGATTAATCAACAACAAGCTGCAACAGCAGATTGGGTGAGTGAGAAATTAGGCCACGAGGTTGAAATTGAGCAGGCTAAGTTGTCTTGGGTCAAACTATCGCCAAAACTAGAATTGTCGTCAGTAAAAATACTTGCAGATGATGGCTTAACAGAAATGTTGTCACTTGATAAGTTATATCTTAGCCTCGATATTTATGACAGTATTCGATATGCCGGTGTGAGATTAGATGACATCACCATCAAGGGCTTAAAAGTGGGTGTTGTACGTGATAACAACGGTTTGATTGCTCTGCAAGGATTAAACCAACAAGGTGACTCAACACCATTGTTTGCTGAGTTATTAGTTCGGTCTAAGGCTTTAAATAGTGTTCATTTAAATGCTATTACAGTAGATTTTACCGATCACCAACAAAGTTATTTAACAGGCCGTTATCAGGTTGACAATATAGCAATTCAACATCAATCAAATAAATGGCAGGGCAGTGGAGAAGTTAACTTACCCTCTTCGTTGGGCGACAATATTCACTTTACGGCTAATTGGTTGTTAAATGAGAAACAGCCTGAGATGACGACATGGCAGTGGGCTGTGGAAATCAAGAATATGCATCTTTCGACATTAAAGGATGCTTTGGTATTCAAAAATGTGATGGTAAAACAAGGTAATGTCGATGCACAACTGCGTGGAGAAGGCATCGGTTCCCGGTTAAATAAATCGCAGCTGGTGCTGGCTTTAATCCACGGCCAACTTGGTAATAAG
>JBLIIN010000025.1:0-13950 GCA_047635075.1 Methylophagaceae bacterium
AATTACGCTAAACGCTGGCAGTGCTGGTGCACCGCAGGGCTAGGGTGTATTACGCTCGCTTCGAACGACGACGCAAACCTAAGAATCCCAATAGGGCTGGCGCAAACATAAAGGCAGCCGCTGGGATTGGGACGGGGTTTAGGGATGTGCGGACCAAATAGCTTCCTGTTATCGAGCTCGTGCGGTAATCTGGCTGCGCACCATCGCGCGTCTCCGCGAAGGCTCGCATGGGGATCGCGTCGTCACTCCTTTCAAACACCCGTGCCAGATAGTGATTGTCAAAGTATGTTGTACCTGACCCCCTCCGTCCACTGTAGTTCGCACCCCTGTGGGATACGTCAGCGAGCATTCCCCATGTTATCAAGGTTATTTGCCGTATGGTTGGCCCGGTAGGGTCAACGCCAATATAAGTTGCGAAGGTCCATTGTGAGGTTGCCCCTAACATGGTAATTAACGCGCCGAGATCGCTTTCTATGGGTATTGAGGTCCGCCCCGTATAGCCGGGTGCGATCGTGCTACCGGTATAGTTGGTTATCAACTTATTGAATTCAGCACCCGTTGCATAACGATATCCCTCAAAGTTTCCTCCCACTCCGAATTGTCCGCTGACGGAGTTGTACGATTGGCCCTGGGTAGCGGTGACATCTCGCCAGTCGAGTCCTGAGATGGTATCTGTCGTGTAACTTCCGTTGTCAATAAAATTCGTAGAAGCGGCAAAGGCAGCGCTACTAAAAGCCAAAGTCACTGACAGGGCACTTGCCGTAATAAAACGTGTGAACATATCTATTCATCCTGGGAATCGTAGTCCAGCCATCTTAGATTAGTAGATATAAGACCTGAAACTTTCCGTCCTGGGTTCACACCGAGTTTGGCAGTTAAATTATCATGCAGTCCACATTTTAGTGGTTTTAAAATCTATTAACAATCTTTATTTAGCCAACAAGGACAAACAACACTTTAACCTCGCAAAGGCAATCGGAGATGGTTGATAGTATGGTGCAGTCTGAGCTGGCATTTCACTATGCCCGATTGCTGTGACTAGTCGTTGATAAAACCATAAAACGCGCGAGTGGGTTTATCTGCTACTAACTAAGCTGACTGTCTGCTACGGGTCGACTGGCGACCTTTGAGCAGCTCGTTGCTGTTGCAATGCTCGCTAATACAGATGACGTGGTCACAGCAAGAAGTAGGCAGAGACTGATAGCTGGCATCCTGTTTCGCAGGTCTTGGCCATTAATCTGGCCGGGCCTTTATTTGGCAGAGAGTGATGCATATTACCTTTTCGAGCGAACACTGTCTGCACTGTAACTGGTATAAGTCACATCTTTTAATGGCTGTGACGTGCTTAATAATTGAATAGTGGCTAACTCAGGGGTAAATCAAGCAGGAATAGGGTTTCCAGACGAATGATGCTTGCGCAAATGCGCCCTGAAGAGGTCGTCCACAGGTTGCCCGTAACTACCAGTCAATAAAATCCTCATAACTTATTGGTGGGTTGGTAGGCAGGCAGATAATAAAAAGCCCCGTAACATGCTGATGTTAAAGGGCTTTTTAGCTGTAATGGCGGAGAGTCAGGGATTCGAACCCTGGGTAGGGATAAACCTACGCTGGTTTTCAAGACCAGTACATTCGGCCGCTCTGTCAACTCTCCAAGTCGCAAAATAATACTAGTATTGGCATGACAAAACAACTGAAAAGTTAAATTCACTTTTGTGTTTGCACTTTCGAACTAATTTGGTAGGATCATGTCTTAATGTTTGAAGCTTAATTTAAAGATTTTCTAATGGAGATAAATTAATGAACTACAATGCTGATTCGACAGTTGTTCGCTCGCAACAATCTGTTTTAGCTACGAATAAATTATTACGTAACACCTATAGTCTGCTAGCTATGACATTGGTGTTTAGTGCCTTAACAGCGGGCGTATCAATGGCAATGAATTTCCCGCATATGGGTTTCTTGACACTGATAGGTTATTTTGGATTGTTGTTCCTGACGATGAAGTTGCGAGATAGTGCATGGGGACTAGTTTCCGTTTTTGCTCTGACTGGCTTTATGGGATTGACACTGGGCCCCATGCTTAATTACTACTTGACTATGCCAAATGGCGGTCAAATAGTAACGCAAGCTCTAGGCGGAACAGGTCTCATCTTTTTTGCTTTGTCAGCTTACGCGATTAAGAGTGAAAAAGACTTTAGTTTCATGGGCGGTTTCCTTTTTGTTGGAATTTTAGTCGCTTTCTTAGCTGGCTTAGCAGCCTATTTTTTCGAGATGCCAGGCTTGTCACTCG
This sequence comes from Methylophagaceae bacterium, assembly GCA_047635075.1. Taxonomy (GTDB): domain Bacteria; phylum Pseudomonadota; class Gammaproteobacteria; order Nitrosococcales; family Methylophagaceae. The sequence continues at coordinate 2,291 of JBLIIN010000025.1, forward strand.
CTGTGTCGGCAATGTTTGTGTTGTTAATGTCCGGTTTGATTTTGTACCAAACTAGCCAAATCATTCATGGTGGCGAAACAAACTATATAATGGCGACAGTAACTTTATATGTCTCTATCTACAATTTATTCACTAGCCTGCTTCATTTGTTGGGTGCATTTTCTAGCGACTAATAAAGCCAGTTTCGAAATATAATATTGATTTTTTGACGAGCCTCGCATCTAGCGGGGCTTGTTCATTTGATAAGTCTAAAAATGGGAGCATCAAATGCAATGCAATGTGGGTAAGACAGAAAGAGTATTACGGGTTGTGGCTGGTGTGAGTATCCTAGCAGTCGGTGCTTTTTATGGAAGCTGGCTCGGTTTAATAGGGTTTATGCCTATTTTTACTGGGTCGACAGGCTGGTGTCCAGCTTATATACCGTTCGGTATCTCAACGGTTAAGAAAAATTAGTTTTAAGCTGAATAGTTATTTGAGACATGACTGAATAGTTAGATAAGATGCAACGTTAGCAGATCAGTTTGGTCGCTATCTAAACTCTAGTTTGCATGACGATTACTGATTAATATGCTTAACTATAGTGAGTCCTGCAATAGAGTGAACGTCTCATCGTAAAACGATTATTATCCCTTGATCAAAATAATGCTGTTGAGCCACGTGCGGTAATGCGTGACTATACGAATAAGCTAACACGATTTAAACAAGTGATTGTTGAGTCAATGAAAATCCAGCCAAAAGGGCATGAGGTTAATGTGCAACCTGTTACTTTTTTCTCATATGAATGTTACTGATGGGTAAGCCATCGGTAGTGATGACTGATGCAGGAATTAACACTCTGCATAGCTTTCCTGCAATAGACGAGCATGGTGTCTATCGTGATGTGTCCCTTACGGGTGAGCGTCCATTAACAATTTATTTAGACAAACGTGAAATTGTGACGCTAATGACCATGGGCGCTCAGCCTGAATTATTAACGTTAGGGTATTTGCGCAATCAAGGGTTGGTCGCATCAATAGATGATGTGATAGCAATACAAGTTGATTGGGATGTTGAAGCTGTTGCTGTGAAAACGCGTCAACAAGTGACTGATATTGATGCCAAATTGTCTAAGCGTACTGTTACCAGCGGTTGTGGCCAAGGTACCATGTTTGGGGATGTCATGGCTTCTCTGGGAGAACTATCACTGACATGTCCACCCTTTTCAAGTGAGTCGATTTATCAGGTGTTATCGGGTTTACAAAATTATAACCAAATGTATAAAACAGCTGGGGCCGTTCATGGCTGTGCTTTGTGTTCAATGTCAGGCGAGGTCGATATCTTCGTCGAGGATGTTGGCCGCCACAATGCTGTAGATGCCATTTCTGGCTGGATGTGGCTAGAACAAATGTCAGGAAAAAATAAAGTTTTCTATACTACGGGTCGATTAACCTCAGAGATGGTAATAAAAGTGGCACAAATGGAAGTGCCATTATTGTTATCAAGATCAGGGGCTACTGAGATGGGTTTGCAGATTGCCCAGCGGATTGGTATCGGGATGGTAGCAAGGGCGAAAGGGAAACATTTCTTGGTATTTAATGGCATTGATGCATTTCATCAATAAATAGCAACCTAAATTGTGATGAAATTCACAGGTTGTTTAAGTTTGTACTACTAATATCTCAATTAAACTTTAGACTCTAAGTTATTTATGAATAATATTTTATTTTGAATACTATTGAAGAGTATTGAAGTTCCTACATTAATGGATAGTGTAGTTAACGCGGTTTTTGAACACTAAGCGTTCAATTTTACTGTTGTGGTTAGGAAGGGTATTCAGCTAAAACCTTAATTGAGGTAGTAAAAGTATGGTTTCACCTGTCATTAGTGTTAGAGAAGTAGCCTCGGCGGTAACTGGCGTAAACCCTTTCATGCAAGGAGGCAGGGTGAATGCTAAACATAATCGAACTGTTGTTATTGTTGATGATGAATCAACAGGCCGATTGATTCTCAGTAAAATTATTCAACAAGTTGCTGATGACATTACGATAGTTGACTTTGAAAGTCCACTAGAAGCATTGACCTGGTTGGACACTAATCAGGCAGATTTAATTGTGACAGATTATAAAATGCCAGAAATGAATGGTGTCGGATTTATTCATTCCCTCAGAAATCGTGAGGATTGTGAAAACGTACCGGTCATGATGATCACGGTTGTTAGTGAAAAAGAAGTTCGTTATGAAGCATTAGAAGCGGGTGCAACTGCTTTTCTTATTCGGCCCATAGATCAAATTGAGTGTCGAACAAGTTGCCGTAATTTACTTAAATTGCACGAGCAACATTTGATTATCCAGAACCGTGCTGATTGGTTAGCTCACCAAGTTAAAGTGGCTACTGAGCAGATTGTTTTACGTGAACAAGAAACAATCCTACGGCTTGCAAAAGCGGGGGAGTATCGCGACGAAGAAACGGGGAATCATGTTGTTCGGATGGCAAAATATGCCAGAGAAATTGCAGAAGAGATGGGATTAAGTCAAACTGAGTGCGATGATATAGAATATGCCGCGCCAATGCATGATATTGGAAAAATTGGTATTCCTGACGGTGTGTTACTAAAACCAGGAAAGTTGAATGCCGATGAGTGGAAAATCATGCAAAGCCATACTACGATTGGTTATGAGATTTTATCCAATAGTCAGTCTAAATATATGCAGATGGGTGCGGTGATTGCTTTGTACCACCACGAACGTTTTGATGGTAAAGGCTACCCAAATGGTCTGCGAGGCAATGATATTCCATTAATTGCACGTATTGTCACTGTAGCCGATATTTATGATGCTTTAGTGTCGGTAAGGCCATATAAAGACGCTTGGCCCGTACAAGTTGCCATTGATTATTTAAAAGCACAAGCAGGAACGCAGTTAGATCCACAGTGTGTGGATGCTTTTTGTCAGCGTATTCCTAACATTATGAAAATACAGCTTGAATATACGGATGAAGATGCGGTGCCAAACAGTCAAATGGATTGATGTTTTATGATGAGTGACACGAATAATAAACAGAGCTGGCTTAAACGCCGGGTTGCTAATACTGGGGACAGTGAGCCTGAACAGATATTTCTCAGACTCACTATCGGTGTTTTACTTATTATTTACTTTTGCTTTCCTTGGGCTCATGGTGAGAGTTTCTATGCCGCAATAACTGAGCTTCCTAGTTTAATTGCGCTGGGCTATTATTTTTGTGCCATGTTTATCGCGGGGGGGTTGCTACTTTACCCCATGCAGTCGCCAATTAGACGTACAGCAGGTATTTTCTTAGACTTAGTGTCTCTCTCATTAGTCATGTTTATCAGTGGCGCTGAAAGCATCTTTATCTTTGTTTTGTATATGTGGGTTATTTTGGGTAATGGCTTCAGATATGGGCTCAACTACTTATATGTCTCACAGATGGTGGGTGTGGTTGGTTTTTTCGTTGCTATCACTTGGGGTGAGTATTGGCAGTTAGAAGCGACGCAGCCTATCGCAGCTAGTTTACTCTTCATCCTAGCAATAATACCCATTTTTTGTGCTTCACTAATCAAAAAACTGCATAAGGCGATTTCTGATTCAAAACAAGCAAACGAAGCGAAAACTAAGTTTTTAGCGAGTATGTCTCATGAATTACGCACGCCATTGAATGGGGTTATCGGTTTGGGCGATTTACTACGGGAAACTAAATTAGATAAAGAACAGCAAGATTTGGTCAAAACGATGCATCAATCTGCTTACATCCTATTGGGTTTAATCGAAAAAGTCCTCGATATTTCTAAAATAGAAGCAGGTAAATTAGTCATTAGTCACGAGCGGCTCGATCTACATGTATTAGTGAATTCTGTTATTTCTATTAAGTCGGTGATCGGAAGTACAAAGGGTTTAACTGTCAACTGTGATATGGACTTTAACGTTCCCTTTTTATTAAAAGGTGATGAATTACATTTGAAACAAGTTTTGGTCAATTTAATTGGCAATGCAATTAAATTTACAGATGCCGGAACTGTCACGTTAAATGTGAAGCGAGTTGAACAAGACAATGAAGAAACAATTATTCGCTTTGAAGTAAAAGACACGGGGATCGGTATTTGTGCTGATTTACTGCCTATCGTGTTCGATGACTTTACTCAAGTTAGTGGTTCGGCTCAATCAACTATTGTTGGCACGGGGCTTGGGACAACAATTTCAAAAGAATTAGTTGAACTGATGGGCGGTAGAATAGGCGTTGAAAGTGAACTTGGAATAGGTTCAATGTTTTGGTTCGAGTTACCTTTTACTGAAATAGCTCATGATTCTTTAGATATTTCAGATAACCATTTACTCTTAATTTGTTCAGAGGATGTAAAGCAGAGTTTATCGCCGTTATTAGAAGGCTGGCATGTCGAATATGATGTGGCAAAATCTCCCGTGCATGCTATTACAATGCTGTCCTCTGCCGTGGAACAAGATAAACCTTATAAAGTGGTGTTGATCGATAATGATGCCTTGTTAAATACATCACCGGTTGAATTTGCTGAAACCATACAATTAGAAACGCAGTTGACGGAGCTATCACTTATTTTAGTGAATTATGATGAACGTATTTTTGATCGAGCATCAGCTAAAAACTATTATATTTCTATGATTTCAAGTTTGAATGATAAGCGTTTGTTATTTAATGCGATTCATGCCGCTCAGACGATTCACGTTGATAGTCATAATGTGATATCGATTGCAGATTATTATGAGAACCAACAGGGCGCGCAGTCATTAAATATTCTAGTAGCTGAGGATAACCAAGTTAATCAACAAGTGATAGAGGGAATATTAAAGCGTGCAGGCCACAATGTTATTTTGGCTGATGATGGTGAAATAGCATTAGATATTTTAACGCGAGATATTGATAGTGTTGATCTTTTTATTGTTGATAAAAATATGCCAGAACGTTCTGGTGACGAAGTTGTGAAGGCCTTACGCTTCTTTGATACGCAAAGAACACTACCCGTTATTATGTTAACAGCCGATGCGACACCAGAAGCAAGAGCCGCGAGTATGCTAATTGGCGTGGATCTATTTTTAACAAAACCGGTAGATTCTCGTGATTTATTGGAAAAAATTGCCGTTTTGTCACAAAATATTGAGAGTCCTTCTCAAAAATCGGTACGACCCTCGATAGTAAGTGACTTTAGTTCAAGCAATCATTCCAGTCACAAGGTTGCTGTCGCTGAGGAATTACTTGAAGACACCGCGAACCACTGGTTTGATGAAGCTATGTTCAATGAGCTGTTAGTCCTCGATAGAGACCCAAGTTTCATACGAAGGCTGGTTAATGGTTTTATTGCTGACGGTGACAAACATGTCAGTCGAATCAGCACTTCGGCATCTGATGATTATTTACAATTCCGCGAGTCTCTGCATGCCCTGAAAGGCTCTGCTTCTGAACTAGGCGCCACTAGGTTGTCGGATGTCTGTCGGCAAGGTGAAGGTTACAAACCTTACGATATTGGCTCAGCAGAATTAATTACATTGTCTAAGTCAATAGAACACATATACAGTCACACTGTATCGGCGCTTGATAATGCAGCTACGATAGCTGAAAATGCATCATAACTGATTCTAGTATTTCTTCATTGTTTCTTTCATATAAGTAATAAATATTAGCTTGTTCTTTGTTGGGCATAATTCCTGCATATATTCTTCGTAAAATTAACCCTAACGGAATAGTTCTGTGACTTAGGCTATTCAAGGAGAAATAACGGATGAGTGGCAATCTAGCAAGGAATGGTATCTATGGTGCAGCTTTTAGAAAGGCATCACTTAGTAAGAAAGACTCACAGTTAAAGACGTATTACGACGAAAAGTATAAAATTGGCTGGTTTTTGATGAAAGCAGCACCGAGGCCTTGTTTCACATTGCAGTTATTGGATGAAATTGGGGCCTATCACCAACAAATTAAGTCCGAAATGGCTATTAGTCAGCAAAAGTATGATTACTTAGTCGTGGGTTCTGATGTACCGGGTATTTTTAATTTGGGGGGAGATCTGAATTTATTTCGCTCATTAATTAAACAAAAAAATCGGGATATTTTATTATCTTATGCTCTTCAATGCGTGAGTATACTGTATCAAAACCTAGTCCACTTCAATTTGGACTTAACAACAGTTTCATTAATTCAAGGTGATGCGTTGGGTGGGGGATTAGAAGCTGCTTTATCAAGTAATTTGGTTATTGCTGAGCGTGGAACGAAATTAGGTTTACCGGAAGTGTTATTTAATTTATTTCCTGGTATGGGCGCCTACACGCTTATTTCTAGAAAAGCGGGTGCCTCTGTTGCTGAAAGAATGATCCTGTCAGGCAAATTATATGATGCAGAAGAACTTTACGACTTGGGTATCGTTGATATCCTAGCTGAGAAGGGTGAAGGTGAGTTAGAGCTATATAAATATATCAAGGCTGTCAATCGCTCACCAAACACATATAAAGCGATGTCGAAAGTGAAAGATTTGAATAACCGTGTCAGTTATCAAGAGCTTGTTGATATTGCCAATATATGGGCTGATGCGGCATTAGAATTGACAGCGCGAGACCTTCGAATGATGGAGCGTTTGGTGCATAGGCAAAATATTAAAACTGCATAAGATCTAGATAAGTTTAATTGCTTTTTCAAGGCCTAGTCTAAAGACTAGGTCTATTTTTTTGTGCGTTGTTTATGAAGATATTGGCCGGCTTTGACGCGTGATGAAGCGTTGCATCATGCGTAAGTCTTTATCGTTAGTTTTTAAGATAGCATCGACCCAAATTTCAGTGACTCTAAATAATTCTTGATAACTGATAGGATTACACGCTTGTTTTACTTTTCTGATAATTTGCTGTTGTTGAACATCCTGATTTTGACCCTTGATGAATTTATACAATTCTAATTCACCTTCACCTTTTTCCGCTAAAATATCAATAATACCAATCTCATATAATGCTTCAGCCGTAAATAATTGACCACTTAGCATAATGTTTTCAGCGACTACTGATCCTACCCTTCGGTTGAGTAGGGATAAGCCTCCCATACATGGAAATGAGTTAAATAGAATTTCTGGGAAGCCGAATTTTGTACCACGCTCGGCAATAAGAAGGTCAGTAGACAGAGCAGCTTCAAAACCACCACCTAATGCATCACCTTGAACAAGAGAAATGGTGGTTAAGTTAGCGCTTAGATGTGTAATATGTTGATAAAGAGGTGCAAGACAATTTTTTGCGTAGAGTATTAATTTCTCTCTATTTTTCTGTTGTATTAATTGATAAATTAGCTCCAAATCTCGGCCTAAGCTAAAGGTTCCTTCTTCATCTGAAGCAAGGACAATATAATCATATTGTGTCTGATCAGTCATTTCCATTTCGAGTTGAATATGTTGGTGGTAATGCGCGATATCATTCAACAGTTGTGGCGTGAAACAGGCCCGTGGTAGCGCATCCATGTATAACCAACCAATTTTATTTTTCTTATCATAATGGGTTTTTAATTGTGAATATTCATGATGGTCTAAGCCATATTTATTTGAGTTAGAGGAATCATTCACTCTGGTTAAATTACGCATTCCTTTGGTCCCCTGATTTTGTCCACTAATATTCTTTATTGGCGGCGTGTGATTAAAAGTTTAAGGGGTAGAAGCATAAAGTATGCCAGCTTGCTATTTTCAGCTGGACCATGGTTAATCGTGTTTTTTAACTTGTTCCCATAGTTGGTCAAGTTGACTCAGGCTCACGTCACTTAATGTTTTATTTTGTTGTGCAAGGAGCCGTTCTATCTTACTAAATCGGCGATAAAATTTCCGGTTTCCGGCTATTAATGCTTGTTCTGGGTCTATGTTTAAGTGTCTTGCTAAGTTGGTACAAGCGAACAACAAATCTCCCATCTCATCATGGAGTCGATGTTGATTGTCTGGAATGCTTGTCTCAACAATAACTTCATTTAACTCTTCTTTTATCTTATCGACGACACCCGTTATATCCGGCCAGTCGAAGCCGACTTGGGCGGCAAGGTATTGCAGGTTAACGGCATAGTTTAATGTCGCGAGTGTTTTGTCTGCCGCATTGAGTAGAGAGGCGTGGTTTGTTTGATCTGACATGGTTTCTTACTGCCGAATAAATTTGATAATATGACGGCGGTCCCTTTTATTAGGCTTACCTTGATCGTGACGTAAGCCAAGTGGTTGGCTTTTAATTTCCTCTTTTAACTTTTCTCGTTTAGCGATACTGGCCTCACTCTCAAGATAACGTAATTGGGTCTCCGATGCAGGGCGGCGCAGCATAGATAAATTTAGCACGGTAATAGTGATGTCATAAGGTGGCTTGGTGATAGTTAAGGTATCACCGGTTTTTATAGATCGACTTGGCTTTATACGTTGATTGTTAAGGTGAATTTTACCGCTATTAACGGCGTCGACAGCCAGAGACCGTGTTTTATAAAAACGTGCGGCCCAAAGCCACTTGTCTAGGCGAATACTATTATCAGTAGGAAGTGTTTTTTTTGTCATCAGCGTCAAGCTTTGCCTTGTAGCTGGGGAATGATGTCTTCATTTTCTAATGTCGACGTATCTTGGGTGATTTCCTGACCTTCTGCGATCGTTCTTAATAGCCGCCTCATGATTTTTCCGGAACGAGTCTTAGGTAAGTTGTCGGCATAGCGTATGTTATCCGGTTTAGCGATAGCGCCAATTTGTGTGCCTACCCATTGACGTAATTCCTTGGTTAATTCAATGTCAAGGCCATCAGTGGGTCGCTCCTGGTTTAATACGACGTAAGCGAAGATAGATTCCCCCTTGATATCATGAGCTTGTCCTACGACAGCGGCCTCAGCCACACTTTTATGGGCCACAAGAGCAGATTCAATTTCCATCGTGCCTAAACGGTGACCAGAGACATTGAGTACATCATCAATTCTGCCCATAATCCAAAAGTAGCCATCTTCATCACATCGTGCGCTATCTCCAGCGAGATAGTATTTGCCATCAAAGTGAGACCAATAAGTGTCTTTGTAACGTTGGTCATCACCCCAAACAGTTTGAATCATCGAGGGCCAAGGCTTGCGAATAACAAGGTAACCCCCTTCATCGGCTTGGGTAATCTCTTGTCCTTGTTCATTGACGACAGCCGCATCAATACCGGGCAGTGCACGGGTACATGAACCTGGCTTAGTAATGGTGGCTGCTGGGACAGGAGAAATCATATGTGCCCCCGTTTCTGTCTGCCACCATGTGTCGACAATTGGACACCGTTTTTGGCCTATGACAGTGTGATACCAGATCCAAGCTTCAGGATTAATAGGTTCACCCACCGTGCCTAATAATCGGAGTTTAGATAGGTCATATTGATTGGGCTTGTCATCGCCTATTTTCATTAAGGCACGGATAGCAGTGGGAGCGGTATAAAAGGTAGTGACTTTATGTCGTTGGCATATATCCCAGAAGCGACCGGCATCTGGGATAGTGGGTGCACCTTCGTATATCACTATCGTAGCGCCGGTTGCTAAGGGTCCGTAGGCAACGTAAGTATGTCCCGTTATCCAGCCGACATCGGCGGTACACCAAAAAACATCAGTATCTTGAACATCGAACACCCAGCGCATTGTTGTTATAGCATTAAGAAGGTAGCCGCCAGAACCATGTTGAATGCCTTTCGGTTTACCCGTTGAGCCTGAGGTATAGAGTAAGAATAGCGGGTGATCAGCATTGACCCACTCTGGCTCACATTCATTAGCTTGGTCTCTTTCCGCATCAGACCACCAGAGATCACGTCCTGACAACATAGTGACATCATGGCCAGTACGTTTCAAAATGATCACCGTTTCGACAGATGGGCAGCCTTTATTGAGTGCATCATCCGTTGTCGCTTTCAGTTCAATGATTCGACCGCCTCGGTGTCCGCCATCAGCGGTAATCACCATTTTAGCGTTGGTATCTTCGATCCGATCTTTAAGTGACTCGGCTGAAAAGCCGCCAAAGACCACAGAGTGAATAGCCCCAATACGAGCACAGGCTTGCATCGCAACGACGGCTTCGGCGACCATTGGCATGTAAATTACGACGCGATCGCCCTTTAGGATACCTTGCGCTTTTAATGCGTTAGAAAAAGTACAAACGCGTTGGTGTAACTCACGATAGCTAATGTGTCGGGTATCACCGGGTTCGCCTTCAAATATGATGGCTGTTTTATCGCCTCGTTGAGCTAGGTGACGATCCAAACAGTTGTAGGACACATTGAGTTTCCCATCGGGAAACCAGCGATAAAAAGGCGCGTTAGTCTCATCGATGATAGTTTCGAATGGACGTTGCCAATCAATTTCTTGTTTTGCTTGTTTAGCCCAGAATAAATCATGATCTTTGTCAGCTTCTGAGTATAAGACGTTCAGTTTTTCTGCTGAGAGAGCCGCAGTATTGACGAAGTCACTTCTGGGTGGAAATGTTCTACTTTCATGTAACGTTGATTCAATATTAACTTTTGCCATTTCAACTACTCATAAAATTACTGTTTTTCTGAGTATAACTTGAATTTGACCTCATCAAAATCAAAAAATGGGATTGTATCGCTACTGACAGTGAGTTTGGGGGTAAAACAAAAATGCCCCGATAAATCAGGGCAGTGTTCTTTTCATCAAGAGCAAGGGATATTGCCTATGGGGATGTCTTTGTTAGACGCGGTTTTTTTCGCGAATTTCGGCTAGGGTCTTGCAGTCAATGCAAAGTGTCGCTGTTGGCCGTGCTTCTAATCTGCGGATGCCGATATCAGTACCGCAAGACTCGCAATAACCGTAGTCACCTTTGTCTAAATCTTGAAGTGATTCTTCAATTTTTTTAATTAGTCTGCGCTCGCGATCTCGTGTGCGTAATTCTAATGTGAACTCTTCTTCTTGAGTAGCGCGATCATTTGGATCTGGGAAGTTGGCAGCATCATCTTGCATGTGATGGACGGTACGATCGACTTCTTCCATTAACTGTTTACGCCAGTTTCCAAGGATTAATCGAAAATGCGACACCTGCTCGTCGTTCATGTAGTCTTCACCCGACGATTCATCATAAGGGGTGAATTTGGCATCAAGTTGTGTTGAATCCATGTGAAAAAGCCTCGTAATTTTTCAAATTTAAGGGCGCATCTATATCAGATGACAACCGATAGTGCAAAATAATTTGATATCATTTTAACTTGTTTTTCACAGGGGAACTGTGTGATTGATCAATTAAAAGCTGTCATCTTTGATGTTGATGGGACTTTGGCTGAGACTGAGCGGGATGGTCATCGTGTTGCTTTCAACTCTGCTTTCTTAACAGTGGGCTTAGATTGGGTATGGGATGAAGGACTGTATGGAAAATTATTAGCAGTGGCTGGGGGCAAAGAGCGTATTGTTTATTATTTAACAAGATTCAACCCTGGCTTTTGCTGTGATGGTTCTTTAGAGCAGTTAGTTAATCAGATCTATGAAGTGAAAACTCGTAGTTATATTGCCCTATTAGAGGCTAGAAAGATCAGTTTGCGTTCGGGTGTGTTTAGATTAATCAATGATATCCGTGCGGCGGGTTTGCGAATGGCTATCGCGACAGCCAGTACTACTGAAAATGTAACCACTTTACTTACTCAGACGTTTGGGTGTGAGTCTTTGAGTTGGTTTGAATGTATCGCGACAGGTGA
>JBLIIN010000026.1:0-13878 GCA_047635075.1 Methylophagaceae bacterium
ATCTCGTTTCCTAGAGGGTGAAAAATAATAAGTACATTATCTCAAAACAGCGTCATTTTGACACTGTTATTTCAAAACAATACATAACTGGCTTAAAGTGAGTAGTAAACATTCACTTACTTTGCAACGCCTGTCTAATAAGTTCTTCTGTATTTAAGTTCTCACCCGCAATAACTCGGATCATTTTTTCAGCCTCGGCAGGCTTGTAACCTAAGGCAATAAGCGCCTCGGCCGCCTCTTCTTTAGCCCGGCCCAATTTAGCCGCTTCAGAAACCAGCGGTTTCAATCCCATTGCCCCACTGACTTCTTTTAAGCGATCACGCATTTCGATAATAAGTCGTTCAGCTGTTTTCTTACCCACACCCGGCAATCGCGTCAAACTAGCGGCATCACCTTCTTGGACACTACGTGCAAAATCATCAACATCGCTTCCTGACAGTATCGTTAACGCTAGTTTTGCCCCAACCCCATTGACTTTCAAGAGGCTGCGGAACAATAGACGCTCTCGAACTGTGGCAAAACCATAGAGCAATTGCGCATCTTCTCTAACGATCAAATGCGTGTAAAGACTGACATCTTCATTTACTGCGGGCAAATGACAAAATGTCGACATTGGGGCCGCCACTTCGTAGCCAACACCCTGTACATCTAACACTAAGTCTGGTGCTTGTTTTTCAAGAATAGTCCCACGCAACCGTCCAATCATCTTCCGTAGCGCCCTCCACGGCGAGAAGTTCTCATACCTTCAGGTAATTTACTCTTGTGTGAACCACCGACATCAGCAAAGTTAGCATGGGTCACTGCACATGCTAAAGCATCAGCAGCATCCTCGTCCGGCATGTCTGGTAAGGCTAAGATAATCGACATCATATATTGCACTTGGTCTTTTTTCGCATGGCCATTGCCGACTACCGCTTTTTTAATTTGCGTCGCGGTATATTCATGCACTGATAAATTTTGACTCACTCCAGCACAGATAGCCGCGCCGCGTGCTTGGCCTAATTTCAATGCTGAGTCAGCATTTTTATGTAAAAAAACTTTTTCTACAGCCATCATATCCGGGTGATAACGTTCGATCAGGTCGGTTAATCCTACAAATATTTGTCGCAACCTCTCAGGAAAATCTCCATCTCCAACCATCAATCGACCATTAATAACATGTGTTATTTTACGGTCATTAAGTTCAATGATACCAAAACCTGTTTTTCTAGAACCTGGATCGATACCTAATATACGCGACATCGCTTCAGCTCGGAATCAATCCGTATCCGCACTTAGTTCGGCCATGACTTCGTCAGAAAAGTCAGCATTGGTATAGACTTCTTGCACATCATCTAAGTCCTCAAAAGCATCAATCATTGCTAAAGCTTTTCCTGCATCTTTAACATCTAATGCGACGGTTGTTTCGGGATGCATCGTGACTTCTGAAGACATTGCTTTCAAACCCGATTGGGCTAAACCATCTTTAACCGCAACGTAATCTTCTGCCGCAGTGAAAACATCAACGCTACCGTCTTGATTGGTCACAATATCATCAGCACCCGCTTCTAGTGCCGCTTCCATGACCACATCTTCATCAGTACCTTCCGGATAAGAAATGACACCCTTTTTGTTAAACAGATAGGCGACACTGCCATCAGTACCCATATTACCACCACGTTTACTGAAGACATTACGAACAGCTGCCACGGTCCGATTACGATTGTCTGTCAGACAGTCCATCATAATCGCAATACCACTTGGCCCATAACCTTCATAACGAATTTCTTCGTATGTCACGTCTTCTAACTCTCCGGCACCACGTTTGGTAGCACGTTCAATAACATCACGTGTCATATTGCCACCCAATGCTTTATCGATAGCAGCACGTAAGCGCGGGTTATTATCAGGATCGCTTCCTGCTTCTTTAGCCGCGACTGTAATTTCACGAATAAACTTGGTGAATAACTTGCCGCGTTTTGCATCCTGAGCACCTTTCCGATGCTGAATATTAGCCCATTTACTATGACCCGCCATACTCTACCCTCATTTTCTCTACTTTATACTCTCGTACTTGGCATCATGCCTTTGTGTTAAGCAACGTGATTATTCCAATGGCGATAATCTTTACTACGGCCATAGACTTGGTCGAAATACATCGATTGTAATTGCTCGGTCAGTGGGCCTCGTCCGCCGTTACCAATACTGCGGTTATCCAATTCACGAATCGGAGTCACTTCCGCAGCCGTCCCGGTAAAGAATGCTTCATCAGCCACGTAAACCTCGTCGCGAGTGATGCGTTTTTCTACCAGTTTCAATCCAATATCTGCAGCCAAGGTAATCACTGTCGCTCGCGTGATGCCTTCTAATGCTGACGTTAAATCTGGTGTATAAAGCACCCCATCACGAATCATGAAGAAGTTTTCACCGCTGCCTTCGGCAACAAAGCCTTGAACATCCAACAATAAGGCTTCATCGTATCCATCGGTCACCGCTTCTTGCAGCGCCATGATTGAATTCATGTAGTTACCGTTAGCTTTGGCTTTACACATTGTGACATTGACATGATGGCGGGAGAACGAAGAGGTCTTAACGCGAATTCCATTTTGCATGTTCTCTTCACCAAGATATGAACCCCAATCCCATGCCGCGACCATCACATGTGTACGCAAATTGTCGGCACGAATCCCCATACCTTCACTGCCATAAAAACACATGGGCCGTATGTAGGCTGATTCTAGATTATTCTCACGAACTGAAATTTTCTGTGCTTCATTAATCACTTCTTTGTCGAACGGCATCGGCATGCCCATTATCTTCGCACTGCGGAACAAACGATCTGTATGTTCTTGCATACGGAAAATAGCCGCACCTTGATCCGTCTTATAAGCTCGCACACCCTCAAACACCCCTAAACCGTAATGTAAGGTATGTGTCAATAAGTGGACTTTTGCCTCGCGCCAAGGAATCAACTCACCGTCTAACCAGATAGTGCCATCACGATCTGCCATTGTTACTACTGCCATAATCTCTACTTCTCTATATTTCTTGTATTAAATCGGGCTCTCACCCAAACCAACGTTGCCAAATACTTTCGACCTGCGTTCGATAAGCGGCAACCTGCTCAATTGTCACCACCGTTGGCTTTTCCTGCAAGATACAATAATTCGCCAATTTCCGATAAAAACGATACGCCCCAGCCAGCATATTACTATCATATTCACTTAACTTGTCAGAAGCTTTTAACGCCTCCAGCATGCGCATATTATCAGTATAGACTAACAAGGCTGGCCAATCTGAAGACCAAGCTAATGCGGCATACTGCACCATAAACTCAATGTCAGTAATCCCCCCTTTGCCTTGCTTCAAATCAAACAACTTACTCGTGCTTTTATCCAGCTGTTTTCGCATTTTAGCACGCATCTCACTGACATCTTTTATCAAAAGCGTTAAATCACGTTTTTGCGACAAAATTTCAGACCGAATTACAGTGATGCGCCTAGAAAGTGCCTTATCCCCGGCCACACAGCGCGCACGTACCAGGGCTTGATGCTCCCAAGTCCAGGCATCTAACTTCTGATAAGTTTCAAAACCAGAAACATCAATCACCAATAAGCCAGACTGACCATTAGGCCGTAAACGCATATCAACTTCGTATAAAATACCACCCGCAGTCATCGTATTCATAAAGTGAATCATGCGTTGAGCCAATCGGGTATAAAAGACCAAGGCATCAACCGGCTTATCGCCGTTTGTCAGACCTGAATTGGCCTTATCATCAAACACAAAAACCAAATCTAAATCTGAACCGTACCCTAATTCAAAGCCCCCTAATTTGCCATAAGCCAACACAGAAAATCCACATTGAGACAAGTCATCGTTGTCGGTGCAAGAAGGCCGGCCATGACGAGCCACTAGATATTGCCATGATAAAGCCATTACTTGATTCAACTGAATTTCGGCCAATTCTGTCAATTGGTCGCCAACCTGTATCAAAGGTAATACTTCCGTCACATCTGCCGCAGCGACATGCAATGCCGCAATTTGTCGAAACTCTCGTAGCAAAAACATA
Organism: Methylophagaceae bacterium; assembly: GCA_047635075.1. Classification (GTDB taxonomy): domain Bacteria; phylum Pseudomonadota; class Gammaproteobacteria; order Nitrosococcales; family Methylophagaceae. Next base: position 4,052 of record JBLIIN010000026.1, read on the forward strand.
TGTTGTTCTAAATCAGTTTTATCAACCTTTCCAATGCAATCGGCCAAGCGCTGTACTTGAAGAGTACGGTTAGGTACTTCATATAAGGTTCGCGGATCCAATAACTCATCTAGCAACATAGGGTGCTGCGCTAATTGACGACTGATCCTTGGACTAGCAGCGCACAACTTGATCAATTGCGATAACGCCAAGGAGTTCTCGACTAACAATGACATATAGGCGCTACGCCGTAAAATACTCTCGACTAGAGGTATTAGTCGCGTTAAACATTCATCCGGATTACTGACTTGAGAGGCCGCTTTAACCAATAAAGGCAATAATTTCACGAGTCGCTGCCGCTCTATTTCACCCAAATTTCGATAATGATGGTTATCAAACAAGCTCAATATCAAAGAGACAGCTTGCTCTGCTTGTTCAAAGCCTAAACTACGCATGTACTTTAGTTTGTCATCAGTCGTGGAAGAGAAAAGTGAAATTTCATCAATGGGCAAGGCATCTGACTGCGGCGATGTTAAAATCTGCTCAAAGTGGCTTTGTACTTGCTCACGATGCTCATTCAATACAAACAAAAAATCTGCAGAGTGCTCAAAACCCATTAAGGTCGCGATACGCAACAAACCGGCTTCATCATCAGGTAATAAATGGGTTTGTTGATCAGCAAATGCCTGAATGCGGTGCTCGGTCCGCCTCAGAAAAACATAGGCTAGCTTCAAATCATCGACGGCTTGTTCAGATAAGAACTGACGCTCTGCTAATAAATCTAAGATGGTCAGAATGGGTCTTTGTTGTAATGGAAAGTCACGTCCACCATAAATCAACTGAAAAACTTGGCCTATAAACTCGATCTCTCGAATACCGCCGGCACCTAACTTAATATTGCCTTCCAAGCCTTTTCGCCGCAGTTGATTGACGATCATCACCTTCATCTCACGCAATGAATCGAACACACCATAATCTAAGTAGCGTCGGTAAATGAAAGGCTTTAACAAACTACTCAGCTTGCTACTTTCTGCTTCACTGCCGGTAACAACACGCGCTTTAATCATCGCATATCTTTCCCATTCACGGCCTTGCGTTTGGTAATAGTCTTCCATTCCATGAAAACAAGTGACTAAAGCCCCACTGTCACCAAACGGACGTAAACGCATGTCAACTCTAAATACAAATCCATCCGTCGTCACATTGTCCAAAGCTTGGATTAGTTTTTGACCCAAACGCGTAAAAAACACCTCATTACTGACAGTCCTAGGGCCACCTTGTGTCTCCCCCTGACCAACATAAGTAAAAATCAAATCAATGTCTGAAGACAGATTGAGTTCACCCGCTCCTAGTTTACCCATTGCAAGCACCACCAAATTTTGCGGCACCCCAATTTCATCCAGCGGCGTGCCTAAGGTCTCACAATGCCATTGATACAATATCGCCAACGCTTGTTGAAGACAGGCATCTGCCAATGCCGACAATTCGCGGACCGTCTGCGCTAAATCAGCCCAGCCCGCTAAGTCACGCCAAATGATTCGAACCATTTCTCTTTGGCGAAAATAACGTAATTGCTGATGAAGCCCAACCTCATCTATTACATCCTTTAGATACTCAAATAACCGGTTTTTAAAACCGGCTTCATCGTAAACACAATGTATGTCGGCCGAGGCAATCAAAGACTCAGCGCTCTCGGGAAAGCGTTCTCCCCATTGTTTCACATAATCACTACCCCTTAAGACAGGGGCTGCAGAGTCTGCCAAGACCCTATCGCTGATCAATAGTCCTTGCCATTGTTCAAATATGGGATCCATCTGTGTCATCACACTCCAACCCTATTGCTATCTCAATAATAGTCATCTTAACGTGTCTGCATAAGCAAACAAATTAATCGTCATTAGTTCAGTAACATCAGCTTTTAAGCTTAGATTAAGTCATTAATTGATATCATCTACTCGGATTTTTCAAAAAAACTCGACTTAAGGCAATTTATGAAAGCATTCTCCATTCCACTGTTTCTTTGTTTCGGTTTCTCGGGCCCTATATTTGCCCTAGACCATATCGAAACCCTAGATGGCGGCACCGTGACAGGCATCATTAAACAAATCAGTAATGACACCATTGTTTTAAGCACAGATTATGCTGGGGAAATCATCCTTCAACGCAACAAAGTACATGGTTTCTCCTCTGAACAACCACTTTCCGTCAGACTCAAAAGTGGTACCGTTCTAATCGGGCTTGTCACACATCAACAGGACGGTAAGCTGGTCATTATTGCTTCCGATGCTAACTTAACAACCCAGTTTTCAAGCATTTCTGAAAGCTGGCTGCCCAATAAAAAAGACCCCAAAATGGTTCGACTCGAAAAAGAACATAATGCTGCCCTAAGAAAATGGTCTTATGATGCAGGGGCCGATATCACCGGTAGAAAAGGTAACTCAGAGGAATTTGGCGTTGCAATTAATGTAGCCGCTAAACTCGTCGGTAAAGATGATTCACTACTCTTTTATGGTTCATTAAATCAAGCAGAACAACAGGGCATTGATAATACCGATGAAATCATTGTTGGATCTGAATATACCTCCTACTCTGAAGAACCTTGGGGCTGGTACATAAGATCAGAGCTGGAACGCGATGACTTCGAAGGAATAGACTTACGTGCATTATTTGGGAGTGGGTTAAATTACCGGCCCTTAAACTCCCTAGAGCACTCACTCGAACTCCGCGCCGGTTTCGGTTATCGACATGAGAGCTTTCTTGATGGTGGGACAGAACAATCTCCTACCCTCGATTTCGGCTTAGCTCATAACTGGCAATTTACAACTTGGGGCCGCATAAAAAACAATCTAACTTTCGCACCAGCCATCAGCGATTTTGGGGACTACCTAATCACCCATGATTCTGGTATTGAAATACCGCTAGGCTTGTCCGATTACTGGCAATTACGCTTAGGATTGCGTCATGACTATAAAAGTCTCCCAGCCGCAGGCCGTCAGAGCTTAGACACCAGCTATTACTCAAGGTTACAACTTGCTTGGTAATAAGCTGGATGACACTATTCAAGCTGAAAGATCTTATACTCAGTCAAGCAAGACATCACATTCTTGATTATTAAAAGGGAAATAAAGCGATGGATATCATTATTTTCTTAGCCATCGGAGCCATCGCTGGTTGGTTAGCTGGCAACTTGATGAGAGGTCGCGGTTCTGGCCTGATTAGCAATGTCATCATTGGAATTATCGGCGCCTTTCTCGGCGGGTTCGTGTTCAGCCTAATCGGGCTGTCTGCTATGGGCCTTATCGCTTATATTGTGGCGGCTACCGCAGGAGCAGCACTACTGCTTTGGCTTATCCGCTTTATAAAAAAATAAGCCTATAATCAAATAGCTAAGCGCCGCATTAATCTTTAGGGATGGATCGGAATATACCCTTTTTGAATTTCATCAATCAAAAACTTCACACCGGTTTGAACCATCCCCACGCCTGATAACACTGTTGGGCGCATATGATTTTTGCGCTCTAGACTGTCCAATGTATTTCCACACACATAAAATCTAACACCGTGCTTCTGCAAACTCTCAATACGTGCAGTAAACTCGTTATCTTCAGCAAAGACCATTGGCACACCGACACCAAATGCTATCACTTCGATATCAACCATTTCCTGTCCGTAACGTTTAGTCAAATTATTCGCTATATCTAATACCGCTCGATAATGCACCGGATCGGCATCACTTACTTGCATAATGATATGTGTTTCAGCAAAAGGTTTGTCTTCATGTAACTCAGCCTGTACTAGCCCAACACTCATCGCAATAGCCATCATCAAAACCATTAGGTGTTTCATATTTTCTCCAATATCAAATTGCCGTACTCGCTCGTCATCCCGTCCTGCGCTTTTAAAGCCATTGTCATCAATCTCATCACGAATAACAAGTTGCTTAGCATTATTAAGAGTTTCCACAACACAAAATAGCTGTGTTTCACTACTCTAAGGTAATATTAGGTAAACCTCATCATTAATTTTACAAAGGCATTAACAATGAGCGAGTTCATTTCATCCCCTGTCACGGACATTCTGCAACAATATGGTTTTTCTTATGATGTCATTACTATTCCACTCACTGAAGATAAAAAACCCGTTAGAAATCTAGAATCACTTTTAGAAAGCGAAGGCCGCGATCCGGCATCCGTTGTCCGCAGTCTATTATTTAAAACAGGATCAGATACTTTCATCTTGCTTGCTGTTGCGGGTGGCGGGCGAGCCGATTGGGCGACACTTAGAAAACACCTCGATGTGCGCAAGCTCAAAATGGCAGACTTCGGCCAAGTTGAGGCGGCAACCGGTTATGTTGTCGGTGCCGTTCCCCCCATTGCTCTACCCGACTCGCTCACCGTGTTACTCGATAACAATATCAACGACTATGACACCGTGATTATCGGCAGTGGTGTCTTAGGCTATGCCCTTGGACTGTCAAGCCAAGATCTCAAATCAGCAATGGCAAACACAGCCCAAACAGGTCAGTTCATTAAAATAGAGTCATGAAAAAAGATGCTGCTTTCTCACCTTGTAGACGTTATCGCTATGCGCTGTGGCGACATTGGGATGATAGTAAGCCAACGGTGTTATTCATTGGTTTAAACCCATCAACAGCAGATGAAGAAAATGATGACCCGACACTTATACGCTGCATAAATTTTGCCAAGTCTTGGGACAATGGACGCTATGGTGGGGTGTGCATCGCCAACCTTTTTGCCTATCGTGCCACCAAACCCAAAGACCTACTGGCTCGGAAAAGGGCCACTGGACAAGACAATGATGAATGGCTTCTAACATTAACCAATGCCGCCGATTTGGTGATCGCTTCTTGGGGCAATGATGGTCATTTCCAAAACCGCGCAGAAAAGGTCAAAAAGCTAATACACCCCTTGCATTATTTAAGGCTTAATAAAAGTGGTGAGCCAGCACATCCACTGTATTTACAAGCCAAATTAACACCTATCTTATTTAAGGATTACGTTAAGGTTGCTGATTAATCGTCCAATCATAATCAATAAATTCCATACGATAACCAGCAGGAATCGGTTCCTCACGAAACTGATTAATATATTGCAACAGATCCTGAGTCTTTCTTGAAGCGACAAAATCCTCAGTATAAAAATCTAAAATCTCAGATACCAAGACCGTGGATTCGGCATCATCGAACCTTAAATGTCGATCCTTATTAAAAAATTCATGCGTTAACGTCATCAAATCTTGCTCAAGTGCTTCAGCCACGAATACGGTTTTAGGCAAACGTGGGCAATCCTTAACCATACAATTTAAAACAAAATGAATCCGTGGTTCACCCAACAAGCGAATCACATCATTTTCATAATCATAAAGTGATGTTGACTCCCCCCCGACCTGAATGTCACGTAATTTAAAGAACCGTAATCGTTTAAAAAAGCTATTGAAATCAGATGGGATACCTGCAGCTATTACACTGTGCATCGCCAATGCATTATAAGCATTAATATGATAAGCCAACACCTCGCTTTTAGTCTGAAACAGTGAAGGACTATTCTGGGGGCTGACTTGCGCCACAAAATCAACATAGAGCTGCAGATCCTCAGTTTGCTTAGCTAGGGCAATAAAATCAGTCTGGCCCTGTGCATTAACAAAAGCCCCAAGTACCTTCGCCCAGTGACCTAAAGCAAGCTGATAATCCTGTTGTGTCACTGCCACTGATGGTAAAGCAACACCCATCAAACAGGTCATTAGGAAAAAACGTTTAAACAACATATTAATTACCCCCACTCGTTTTTTGATACTTTGGCATATCGGGTATCGGTACATAATGTTCAGTTGTACCATCTTGTCTTTCTACTGTCAGCGGTTTCAAAATAAAATCATCCCGCTTGGCATTATGTTCACACATCGACACAGGGCCATCGGCTGTCATCACCATAAAGGAGCAGGCCTCAATTCGCTCTTGAACTAATTCATTCGCATCCATAAAATTTTGCATAAAGAACGACAGTTTATGGATTTTTCCTCCTCCTAAAAACAAATGCCTCCCCATCTGTTTTACTTGGCTTACAGCATAAGATAATGCTGGCCACCATGTTCGAGGCTGCTTTAACAACGTCAAGCCATAGTCCTTCACAACTTGATAAGACGTCGCATGTCGATCAGTTTGAATATGCTCAAAAGCACTCAAAAATTGACCAAACAAATCCCGCTGAGCGATCACCGGAAACACCCGGTTATTGACCACGGTAGTTGGCATATAACTGTGGCAATCACTATGCCCAAAATCAACAATTCCCCATGGCAGTGCTCGATCTACGCCCAAATCTATCTGCTTTTTCATTGATTGCTGTGTAATCAGTGCATCGCGCGACCGCCATTCACCACGTCCGGTCTCAGCCTGTAATTGAAACGATACCAAACCGATATCAGCACTCTGCGCTATAAAAAAACGCACTAAATTTGGAATATGATGAAAATTACCTTCATGTACTGTCGTATTAAAAACCACCATCAATCCTAAGCCATGTGCTCGGGCAATATAATCTTTACGCAGGCTATTTAAATCTTGTTCTGTCGGATAACCATCACGGCGCTGCGTGGTATCAACATGAAACGCCACGTCTTGTAGCCCGACAGCCGACAGCTTTTCTAGCAAGGTTCGTGTCGCTGCAATCCCATTAGTAAATAAGGCCGGATATAAACCGATATCTGATGCATACCCAACAATATCAACCAACTCGCTATGTTTGCGTAACGTTGGATCGCCACCGGTAATCTGTACATGTGTGCCTTGACCATAATGCGCAAGCACATCATCCAAACGTTTATAAATTTCCTCAATCGGAATGTCTTTTACCGCTTGTGAATGCTCAGACAAATAACACAAGGTGCAATCCAAGTTACACCGCTGAGTCACCTCAACAGCAACGCAACCGATGGTTTGAGTACGACCCAACACTTGGTTTGACGTAAAGTGACTCCCCATTCTATCCCGGGTTTTTGCCAGCATCTGCTCACGATGATTAATAGTCTGTCTCCTATCTGACGGTATCGTTGTTTTTATTAATGGTCAGTTAAATAATTTAGGCTATCTTACCTAAACCCCAAACAAAAAAAAGCCCCGGCCAAGGCCGAGGCTTTTTAAAGTCTTAACGACTGTGCTACATCATGCCGCCCATGCCGCCCATATCAGGCATTGCTGGTGCACCACCACCTTCTTGTGGTGCCTCAGCAATCATAGCTTCAGTTGTTAGCATTAAGCCTGCAACAGAACCTGCATTTTGAAGTGCAGTACGCGTTACTTTTGTTGGGTCAAGAATACCCATTTCGATCATGTCGCCATAAATACCTGTTGCCGCATTGTAACCATAGTTACCTTTGCCCGCAGCCACTTCATTTAAAATAACAGAGGCCTCAGCACCGGCATTTGTTGCAATTTGACGTAACGGTTCTTGCATTGCACGACGAGCGAGTGTGATACCCATATCTTGATCAGCATTTTCAGCAGTCAAGGCGCCCAAGCTATTTTCAGCTCGCACCAAGGCAACACCACCACCAGGAATAACGCCTTCTTCAACTGCAGCACGTGTCGCGTGAAGTGCATCTTCAACGCGTGCTTTCTTCTCTTTCATTTCCATTTCAGTTGCTGCACCAACTTTAATCACAGCAACACCGCCTGCTAGTTTAGCAACGCGTTCTTGTAGTTTTTCTTTATCGTAATCTGAACTGGAATCTTCCATTTGAGCGCGAATTTGATCAACTCGGGCTTTAATGTCAGTGGCAACGCCATCGCCATCAATAACCGTTGTATTTTCTTTACTCACTGTAATTTTCTTGGCAGAACCTAAATCAGCTAAAGTTACTTTTTCAAGGCTTAAACCGACTTCTTCAGAAATCACTGTACCACCGGTTAAAATCGCAATATCTTCTAACATTGCTTTACGACGGTCACCAAAACCAGGGGCTTTAACCGCACACACTTTAACAATACCGCGCATGCTATTTACGACCAATGTTGCTAATGCTTCGCCTTCAACGTCTTCAGCGATAAGCAATAGAGGGCGACCTGCTTGTGCAACTGCTTCTAATGTTGGTAGTAACTCACGAATGTTGGAGATTTTTTTATCAAACAATAAAACATACGGGTTTTCTAACTCAGCCGTCATTGTTTGTTGGTCAGTAACAAAGTAAGGAGAAAGGTAACCGCGATCAAACTGCATGCCTTCCACTACGTCTAGTTCATTTTCAAAACCACTACCATCTTCAACGGTAATAACGCCCTCTTTACCAACTTTTTCCATTGCTTCAGCAATGATGTCACCAACCGATGAATCAGAGTTAGCCGAAATCGTACCTACTTGAGCAATGGCCTTATTGTCATTACATGGCGTTGACATGCTTTCTAGCTCAGCAACTGCAGCTGTAACCGCTTTATCAATTCCACGTTTCAAATCCATTGGGTTCATACCGGCAGCAACAGCTTTGAGACCTTCGCGAAGTATCGCTTGGGCTAACACTGTTGCTGTTGTGGTTCCATCACCTGCAGCATCAGAAGTATTTGAAGCCACTTCTTTAACCATTTGAGCACCCATGTTCTCAAATTTGTTTTCTAATTCGATTTCTTTCGCAACAGACACACCATCTTTTGTGATGGTTGGTGCACCGAAGCTTTTATCTAAAATAACATTACGGCCCTTGGGGCCTAGTGTTACTTTCACAGCATCAGCGAGTGTATTTACACCCTTGATCATTAAATTACGCGCATCAGCGCCGAACTTGACTTCTTTAGCAGCCATCTTCTATTCCTCTTAATATGTGCTTTAAAATTGCTTAAATATGTGGACGTTTAGCCTTCAATAACGGCAACGATGTCATCTTCGCGCATGACTAATAGCTCTTCGCCATCCACTTTGATTTCTGTGCCGGCATACTTGCCAAACAGGATTTTATCGCCGACAGCGACATCCATTGCACGCACTTCACCTGAGTCTGTGATCCTACCTTTTCCAGCAGCAATCACTTCGCCACGGTCCGGCTTTTCAGAAGCACTACCCGGCAGAACAATACCGCCGGCACTCATTGTTTCTTCTTCCATTCTGCGAATGATCACACGATCATGAAGGGGACGAATATTCATTTCATTATCCTCAAAAAATATCTAACAAAAATGTTTGAATACCATAGATGGGGATATAAAAAAAAACTTCAAGAGCGTCCAGTAAAAAAATCATTTCAAATGACGGTCTTCATCATTATCAACAACCTCTCCTTCTATGATGTGGCCATCTCTTTGTTGGCGAGACGAACCACTAGCTGAGTTATGTCTTGAAAACTGACTATTTGCCATCACCCTTTTAATCAAGGCTTGTCGAATAGGCGGGATCAATAAAACAAAGCCTATCGCATCGGTAAAAAAACCGGGCGTCAACAATAGACCGCCGCATATTAAGAGGATTAAGCCTTCCATCATCGCTAAAGCTGGCACTTGCCCTTGTGCCAAAGTTGATTGTGCTCGCTGCATTGTACTCAACCCTTGCATTCGCAATAGGCCGGCACCAATCAACGCCGTAGCGACGACCAAAAAGATTGTCAAACCTGCGCCGATCTCATCTCCCACCTCAATTAAAAAATAGATCTCAATTAAAGGCACTAGTAAGAACAACAAAAAGATCGAACGGAACATCACATTTCCAATATTACTTTATCCGTTATATACATGAGGCCAAGTCGCGATAATTCAAGCCCCATTTAAATTAAGTCTCTCGTTGTAAAAAAGCAACAGAAGGAGGCTTTTGTCGTAATGTAACCAAAACGTCACATTCTTTTCATCATCT
>JBLIIN010000027.1:0-13591 GCA_047635075.1 Methylophagaceae bacterium
AAAGAACTTGAACTTGCGGTCCGCTACTCCTACGTAGACGAGCCCAACAAGACTGACATCCAGTTAGAAAACAAGCGTGAAGAGTTCACCATCGGTGCCAACTGGTTTATTGCTGGGGCAGGTCATAACAACAAAATCACTGCTGACTTTTCTCGCCTAACTCTAGAAGATGCGTTCGCAAATCAAGATGTAAGCGAAAATAGATTCCGCGTTCAGTATGATGTTTCGTTCTAAGCCAGTCTGACGTTTAACCTGGTCACATCTAAGTTGTCATAAATGAGCCCCGCCCTATTCTTTGAGCGGGGCTTTTTTTTCACTGTTAAAAATAAAGTATTCCCATAACTACAATCGCGTTAAAGCAATGTTAATCCTTAAATGAAGTATTGGAAATGGAAACTGTTACCAGCTTCATACCCGTTCCTTGGCAGACATCAGATTAACAATCGGGAACAGGCAATTGGGTAAGCACATACTCAACTCGCAGTTTAATTTTGTCTCTGGTTTGCTTAAATGCAGCTAATATTGCCTCATCATTGCCCTTAAACTTAGCGGGGTTACTTAAGGGAAGGTGTAATTTTAAGGTCTCAAAACTGACGACAGGACATTGCTCTTCTACGTTGTCACATAGCGTGACAATCATATCTGCCCACTCTAGTAATTCAACATTAACCCTTGCTGGTATTTGACCTGACATATCAATATTGGCTTCTGACATCACAGCTACAGCCATTTTATTAAGGCCCTGCACTTCAATTCCTGCTGATTTCACATCAATTAAATCGCTTGCCATGTCCTTTGCCCAGGCTTCAGCCATTTGCGAACGGCATGCATTGCCCGTTGACAAGAATAGTACGCGAATTCTACTCATTTTTAGTTCCAAATAAGAATGTTCAATCAGACAACATAACAAGCTTATATGACAGCGACATGAATCACCTTGCTGTCGATTTATTTTGTGAAAGACGTCAAATATTCTCCCGGCACATCTGATAAAATGATCAATATTCTCCCAACAATAGAAAGCAAACTCGTGAATAAACTGACTGCACCAATCCTACTCAGCCTTATCTTAATCACACCACTCAATAGCCTGGCGGCCACCACTCGCTTCGTTTCGGATAAGCTCGAAATTACGATGCGTAACGGGCAAGGCGTAAAGTTTGCTATCAAAAGAATGCTGACTAGCGGTACTAAACTCAGTATTTTAGAGACCGATACCACCGGTTATACTAAAGTTCGTACGCCCGGCGGCTCAGAAGGCTGGGTTTTAACACGCTACCTAACCAACACACCCAGTGCGCGTAACCGTGTTGCCAGCAGCGAACAAAAAGCCGCAAATCTTGAGCTAGAACTGGCAAAATCCAAAGAAGAAGTCATCAACCTATCATCACAAAACAGCACTGCTGGCAGTCAAAACATGACCTTAAAAGAAACAGCACAGCGACTTAAAAAAGAGCTCGATGACCTTAAAAAAACGGCTTCTAATGCGGTTGGATTAGATAATGAAAATAGACAGCTAAAAAGTAAAATTCAACAAACAGATCACAAAATGCAATCATTAATATCAGAAAACAACGCACTCAAAGACAGTGATGCCAAAGACTGGTTCCTCATTGGTGCGGCTGTATTATTTGGCGGCATTATCCTCGGGCTGATGTTACCCAAGTTACGACTCCAGAAGAAAAATAGTTGGGGTAGTTTCTAGACTGCCCAGCTTTTCAAATGCTCTGCTAGAAAAGCCCACTTAATTGTGGGCTTTTTTTTGAACTACAACTATCACTTGATTCTGCAAGATTATTAACATATAGTTTTCTATATATATTCTTTATTATATGTAGTGGAGGCCACATAATGGATTTACAAGCCGATGACTTTTATTCTGCTTTATCTCACCCCATGCGCTTAAGAGCCACGCTGCTTATTAAACAAATGGATGAACTTTGTGTTTGCGAACTCACGCACGCCCTAGATTTAGCCCAGCCGGTTATTTCAAGGCACCTAGCACAGCTTAAAGAGGCTGGAATTTTACTGGCTCGGAAACAAGGATTATGGGTTTACTACCGCATCAACGATGCGTTACCTCTCTGGGCATTAGATGTTTTAGAAAGGACTGTTGACGGTGTTGCAAATGCATCGCCATATCAAGATGACGCACACGCATTATGCACAATGTCAGACAGGCCCAACCAAGCCTGCTGCTAACACCCAAGGAAAAAACATGACCATCCGCATTGCCATTAACGGCTTTGGCCGTATCGGAAAACTGGCTTTAAGAGCCGGCTGGAATAACCCCGAACTAGAATTTGTTCATATCAATGAAATTCAAGGCGACGCCCACTGTCATGCACATTTAATCCAATTTGATTCGATACACGGCCAATGGGGTAACGATAAAACGATCTCATATAGCGACGATACCATCACCATCGATGGCCACACTTTGTCTTTCAGCCAGTCAGAAAGTCCAGCTGATGTTAACTGGCAAAAATTGAATATCGACTTAGTGCTCGAGTGCACTGGCAAGTTTAAAACACAGCAATCGCTTCAAGCTTACTTCGATCAGGGAATCAAAAAAATTCTGGTCTCCGCGCCAGCACCCGAACCTGCACTTAATATCGTATATGGCGTCAATCAGCATCTGTACGACCCATTACGACATCATATTGTGACTGCTGCTTCATGCACAACCAACTGTCTCGCACCTCTGGTCAAAGTCATGCATGAGAATATCGGCATTAAACATGGCTCTGTGACCACCATTCACAATATTACCAATACTCAAACGATTGTCGACAAAGGTCATAAAGATCTTCGCCGAGCTAGAGCCAGTAGCCAATCACTCATTCCCACCACCACCGGATCTGCCAAGGCGATTACCACTATTTTCCCCGAATTGCTCGGTAAGTTAAACGGCTATGCAGTCCGTGTCCCCTTGCTCAATGGTTCTATTACTGACTTTGTCTTTGAAGCATCTCGTGACACAAGCACGGAAGAAGTAAACCAACTTTTTAAAACTGCCTCACAAAAAAACTTAATCGACATCCTCGGTTACGAGACTCGGCCATTGGTCTCTGCCGACTACACTAATGATCCCCGCTCAAGTATTGTCGATGCTCCCTCCACAATGGTGATCAACAACAGTCAAGTCAAAATACTCGCCTGGTATGATAATGAATGGGCCTATGTTAACAGAATGATTGATATCGCTCAGATGATCGCAAAGACCCTATAACATGCCATTCAATGACACCAGCCTAAAAAGCTACTTCGTCATTACAGGGGCCTATTGGGCCTTTACTTTAACTGATGGCGCAATACGGATGTTAGTCGTATTATTTTTCCATCAGTTGGGCTACTCACCACTCGCTATTGCCAGCTTATTCTTGTTTTATGAGCTGTTTGGCATGATAACCAATCTATTCGGTGGCTGGCTAGCCACTTGGATTGGGCTGAACAAAACACTGTTAATCGGCATGCTGCTCCAAATTGCAGCATTACTAATGCTCACCGTGCCAATAGACTATTTAACCGTCATTTATGTCATGGCAGCACAAGCCCTATCAGGCATCGCCAAAGATCTCAATAAAATGAGTGCTAAGGCCGGTATCAAACAGCTCACTGAAAATAGGCCTAACCCATCTAGTACTTTATTCAAATGGATTGCCATGCTGACGGGATCTAAAAACACTTTAAAAGGTGTCGGCTATTTCTTAGGCGGTTTATTACTATCGATGTGTGGCTTTAGATATGCCTTAATCATCCTGGCATCAGGCCTCTTCATTGCCTTACTCTTGACCCAATATCTGTTGCCCAAGGCCCAAAAAAAAACCTTATCCAAGCCTCAATTTGCACAACTATTTTCAAACACTCCCGCCATCAATTGGCTCTCTAGTGCTCGGTTTTTCCTATTTGGCGCTAGGGATATATGGTTTGTAGTGGCCTTACCCATTTATCTTACACAACAACTGGGGTGGCAATATCAAAATATTGGTAGCTTTTTGGCTTTATGGATTATTGGCTACGGCATTATTCAAGCTTGCAGCCCTATCCTGATCAAACGCTTTATATCACACTCACCCAATGGCAAAACAGCACAAAAGCTCGCCTCGAGTTTAGTCTTTATTCCATTGCTTATTGCACTCGGATTAATCCTGCCGTTGAACCCAGAAAGGGTGATTATTGGCGGGCTTACCCTCTTTGCTGTTGTTTTTGCCCTTAATTCAGCGGTCCATTCTTTTCTTATCGTCGATTGGTCTCAACATAATGACGTAGCGATGAACGTGGGCTTTTATTACATGGCGAATGCAGGGGGAAGGCTATTAGGCACAATCTTATCGGGTTTAATTTATCAATATTACGGCCTCGTAGGCTGCTTAATAATCTCGTCTACTTTTATAGCCATTACTGCTTTAATATCACTTAGGCTACCTATCCAAACAACAGCTTAAAAAAATAAATTGCTCACTTTTTTTGAGAATACTATCCTTTAAGTACGAAGAACGAATATTCAAAATATGATCTTTCATACTGGCACTTACAATCAACAATAGCCTGATGATTTAGCGTACTCAAACTCTTATTCTATGGTCAAAGTTACGCGGTGTTTTCGATTCATGGTAAATCTTAGTAATTTCTAAATTTTAGGCGATCACTTACTACAGGTTTATTGGACCACTTCAACCCGATTAGCTATATAATGATAATAAAATGCTTTGATACAAGTCCAAACTCCCGCGGTAGGCGAGCATGACATTCGAGTGATTGCCTCAAGGGATAAGTAATGCAGTGCCATGACAGCTAAAATCTCTCGCTTTTCTATATCAGCCCTAATATCGCTAATCTTGATGTCGACCGAGTGTATGGCTCAAGAGGCTCAAGCTTGGAGTCTTGATGGTTCATACCGCCTGCGTTATGAGTCTTCGCATAATGCCTACCGCGCGGAAGCCAACGGTGGCGATCAAATTTTAGTATCACGCCTCTTGGTCAGTATAAAGGGGAACAGGAAGCATGTATTCGGGGAGCTGGAAATTGCAGACTCACGATCTTGGCTGGACAATGCAAGTACTCCGCTGGGTATAGATGATATTAACAGCCTAGAGCCATTGCAAGCTTGGATTGGTTGGCGACTACGAGAGCAGTTTGCAATAAAAGCCGGACGTCTCACTCTGGATATCGGTAGTCGACGTTTTGTGTCCCGAAACCGATTTCGCAATACCCTGAATACCTTTGATGGCATATACGGTAGCTTCCAACAAGATTTCTGGCAATGGCAGGCCTTCTTTTTGATGCCTGTCGATCGTCAGCCCAGTGATCGGCGTGATCTTGATAACAACGACATCAAGCTCGACAAACACGGCGATAACCAATTATGGGGGCTGCACCTAACCCACAATGATATGGCGCTTTATTATTATGGTCTGGATGAAGACGATGATGGCACAGCTCTGACTACCGTTGGTTTTCGGACCCTGAAAGCAGCCACTATCCAACAATGGCATTACGAATTGGAGGCGGCTTATCAGGCAGGGAAAACGGGGAGTCTCAATGTCAGTGCGTCAATGATACACGCGCATGTGGGTTATCAATTTCCCGACTCGCTGTCATCGCGAGTAGAGTTAATGGTCGATTACGCCAGTGGCGATAATGACCCGACTGACGGCGAGTCCAATCGCTTTAATACCTTATTTGGTGCGAGGCGTTTTGACTTTGGCCCCACAGGTATTTTTGGTGCCTTTGCCCGTACCAATATCATATCACCAGGTATGAAATGGGATTTCAAACCCAATAACAGTCAGGCGACGTTTATTGCTTACAGAGCGGTTTGGTTAGATTCGGCCACAGATTTACAGTTTGGCTCTGGTCTTCGGGATATGAGTGGGAGCAGCGGCCGCTTTGTCGGTCATCAGCTAGAAGCTCGCTGGCGTATTAATTTTACTACCCAGTGGCAGCTCGAACTAGGTGGGGCTTACTTGAGGAAAGGTGAGTTTTTTAAAAATGCGCCCAATGCACCGAGTACTGGAGACACTCAATATCTTTACTCACAAATCGTTTATCGACTATAACAATCTAAGCCTTTTTATTCCTTAAAACCTCTTTTGCTAATTAGCCTCAAGCTATCGCTTTAACTTACTTTACTGTCTAATAGCTTGAAATTTTTTATTAGATCCATCACTAAATGATTAGACATGTGTTTTTGTACGGTCACAACATAGAAGTTTTCAAAAATATTTGGCAATATTGCGTATGAGGTTAAGTTGCCACTAGCAATCTCATCTTTCACCACAACATTAGGCATTACTGCTACCGCTTTGGTATCTCTAGCCAATAACCTAAGCATTGCCATATCATCTGCTTCACCAACAATGTTGGGCCTGAATTGATATTGGGCACAAAGGCCATCAAAAGCTGACCTAATTGGGCTATTGGGCAATGGTAGTATCCAATCAACCTTTTGATACTCTTTATTAAACTGTTTACTCATTCTGAGACCTGGATGTCCGATGACAGAAATAGGTTGCTTAGATAATAATTGACATTGCCAAGATTGTTTATTCGATCCCCTGACTTCGATATTAGTCAGTATCAAATCCAGCTCGTGGTCTGATAGTTCATTAAGTAGGTTTGTTTGGCCTCTGCTAGCGATGACTATTTTAGTTTTAGAACTGTCCATCAAGGGCGAAACAAATGCATCGACGAAGTTGCGCGACATCGTCGATAACATCCCAATCCTAATCACTTGATTTTCAGTCTGCTGTCCATGACTAAGAATGCCTTCTAGCTCATTGCCTAAGTTAAATATCGATTCAGCATATGAAAAAGTCACCTTGCCAATATCCGTTAGTACCAACTTACGCCTCTCTCGGGTGAATAACTGATTGCCAACATTCTCCTCAAGCTGCTTAATTTGAGATGATAATGCTGATTGAGACACATGTAGTATTTCAGCGGTTTTGGTGAGGTTACCTATCTTCGCCACATGCCAAAAGTAATGTAGATGGTGGTAATTTAATCTAGACATAGTTCCGTAAAAGTGAATGATTTATTATAAACAATCTATTTTACTTTAGTATTTAAAATAAGGAAAATAGTTTTAACTTAACACCGAGCTAAAATATGTCCCCGTCAACACTTACATCATTAATAGTCAGCTTTTGTTTATTATCGCCCTTCATTTCGTTGTTGCTATCATGGTCTAAACAACGATGGGAAATAGCGAATATATCAGCATTGATTGGATTGTTTTCAGCGTTAACTATTTGGTTTTCCACCCTTCTTAACGTCAGTTTCTTCGGCCCATCAACCTTGGTTCATTTTACAGGCGTCACCAGTACAGTCTTGTTGTTGGTTCATTTTGTCGGATACATCGTTCTTAAGTATGCCCATAAGAATTTCGATCGGGACCCAGACAATAAGCGATTCCTGACCTGGTATCTAATGACCCTATTTTCAGTCATGGTGACCGTTGTCAGTAATCATCTGTTGTTGCTATGGCTTGGTTGGGTTTCTGTCAGCATATGTTTACACCAACTGTTAATGTTTTATCCGCAGCGTTATCGCGCGGTACTTGCGGCGCACAAGAAGTTTATTTTTGCCCGAACGGCTGAAACATTCTTAGCGATGGCTTTTTTGATACTTTACTTTGAGCATGGTAGCGCAAACATCGATAAAATCTTCATTAATTATCCATTAGAAAACCTTGGCCTAAACCTGCATATCGCCGCCGTACTCATTTCAATTGTTGTGTTGATTAAATGTGCACAGCTCCCACTTCATGGTTGGCTAATCCAAGTTGTTGAGTCTCCAACACCT
Organism: Methylophagaceae bacterium; assembly: GCA_047635075.1. Lineage (GTDB taxonomy): Bacteria > Pseudomonadota > Gammaproteobacteria > Nitrosococcales > Methylophagaceae. The sequence continues at coordinate 7,810 of JBLIIN010000027.1, forward strand.
GTTTCTGCTCTACTCCACGCGGGTATTGTCAACATGGGCGGCTTATTATTACTGGTGTTTTCACCTCTTTTTTCTCAATCTCTTCCTGCGCAAATATTAGTCCTTATTTTTGCCTCATCATCGGCTGCCTTCGCCGCCTTAGTTATGATGTCGATTACCAGCATTAAAGTCAGGCTTGCATGGTCGACTATTGCACAAATGGGATTAATGCTGCTTGAATGTGCATTAGGACTCTATGCCATAGCGCTGCTTCATCTAGTTGCTCATTCAGTTTATAAGGCCCACGCCTTTTTATCCTCTGGTGAAGCTGTTAGTAATCATTCAATACGAGAAAACAACAAAGTCACTACGAGCACATTAGATTGGCAGTTAGCCACTATTATCACTGTCGCCACATTCATCGCGGTCACTTATTCTGGCCTTATTTCAGCCCCATTCAGCCCATGGATTATTCTCTCTGGCACATCGCTTATCCTGTTCGCAAATAGGAATTTATTAGCCTCGCCATTTAAAGCCATCCTCCCGGTGTTCGGTCTCATCCTAGTTTACGTTACCTTAAAAATAGCATTAACTAGCCTACTCCCCAGTATTACACATCAGTACTACTGGCAATTTGATCTCGCGGTATCCGTGTTATTTCTTGGCTTATTACTTGGCTATATATTATTGTTTGTTACCAAGCCAATACACTTGCCACTCAGCATTGTACCGCTATTAAATGCCGGCTTTTACTTAGATGAATGGTCAACAAGAATCACCTTGAGAATATGGCCTATCAGCCTTCCTAAAAAACAAGTTAAACATTAATGGTAACGGGCACGGGCACTTAAAAATGACATTCGCAAACAAGGATCATCAGCAATCAGGCTTTAATCCACTCAATGCCGTTAATTTAGCCGCTAAAAAAATCACTCCCACTTGGCCGCTTGATCAGTCAATTGCCGTCAATCCATGGTGGCAATTAAGAACCACTGAGATGACTGAAACCGCAGCAACACTCCGGTTTTTAGGCAACATTCGACTGTTAATGCCCAAAAAATACTATTATTCTTTATGGCTTACTGAGATATCAGAACAGAACTTAAACGAAGCCAAAAGCTATTTTGATGTCACCGCTGACACCCAAGAATTATTGGCTTATTTAGACAAGCCAGAGACGCATAAACATTGGGAGCATATTAGTGACTTCTTGGATGACCAGGTCTCACACCAATATAAAATATCTTGGCGAGAAGAAGTGCTGCAACAAATCAGTAACTTTTGTGCATTTTATCTTAATTTTCCAGATAATTTTGGCCCACAATCCACAGCCAGTGACGGGTTTTATAAAGCTTGGAGAGCATCAACAATTGCAGATAAAGGCATGCAAATTCTCACGGGAGAAAACCACCTTCATGAGATATTTTTAAACTTACCTGACAATGCCGATGACCTTCTCAATCAACACTATAAGCAAGTGACATCTGAAGGTGTTGATGAAACAGCATGGCAAGACTATGTCTACGCTTTATTATTAGACGTCAATGGCTGGGCATCATGGTTGGCTTATGGCGAATGGCAAGCCAGTTTGTATGAAAGAGATAACCCCCCTCTTTTAAGGCAGCTTGTCATCATTAGAATGGCATGGGATTGGGTGCTCTGGCAAAATACCTTGATGACAGACACATCTTTGCTGGAAAAGTTAAAAACCATGTTTACCAGCCAGCTGCATGGCTCCCGATCGATGCAATTACAAAGTAAACAAGAAAATACTTTTTTATGGGTTTGGCACAAAGCAACTGAAATCAATTTTCAACAAGCTATGCATCAAAAACTAAGTTCGGCTTTGAGTCAACCAGTCAAAAAGCCTATTTTACAGGCAGTCTTTTGTATAGATGTGCGTTCTGAGCAATATAGGAGGCAACTTGAAGCACAAAATATTGACATAGAGACCTCTGGGTTTGCTGGTTTTTTTGGTTTGCCAATCGCCTTTAAATCAAAAGCAGGTAACACCTTGCGAGCGCAACTGCCGGGGTTGCTTAAACCCAGTCTAATCGCACAACAACCAATTCCAGCGTCTGAAGTCATTCAAATACAAGCACAATTAAAAAATAAATTGAGCTGGAAATTAGCGTCAGATTCTTCGCCCTCTTCATTTGGTATGGTTGAATCACAGGGCCTATTTAAAGTATTTGATTTACTAAAACAGTCGCTTTTTGGTTCAAATCCGTCAAGAGTCATCCCAACTGAAGATGCCGAACATCAGTGGGAAATCACCAGTGGAACCAGCACGCTAGACACTGAAGCATTGACGGCACTAGCAAAAGCCATTATAGGTGGAATTGGCTTAACCACGCCCTATGCTGAAAATATACTCATTGTGGGTCATGGGAGTTTTTCAGCCAATAATCCGCACGCATCAAGTTTAGACTGCGGCGCATGCGGCGGCCAAACGGGTGAAGTGAATGCTTTAGTGCTTTGCCACCTCCTAAATCGTAAAGAGATTAGAAAAACGTTAAATAGCACTGGGGCCTCTATTCCTGACAGCACGACATTTGTTCCTTGCCTACACAATACAGTGACTGATGAAATTATTGTGCTTAATAGTCAACGTGGAGTCTGGTTAGATTGGCTAAATCAAGCAACCGTTAGTTGTCAAAAACACCGTGTTATTTCAGATGGCAACCTGCCAAATGACCCTCAAAAAGTGCAGCAAGCACTGACTCAAAGAACTAAAGACTGGGCACAGCTGAGACCCGAGTGGGGGCTGGTCAATAACGCATCATTTGTTGTTGCGCCACGAGCAGACACAAAAGGCATTGATTTTGAAGGAAGAAGCTTTTTGCACGATTATGCTTGGAAAAACGACAGTAAATTCGACCTCTTAGAGCTCATTATGACAGCGCCCATGATTGTCACTAATTGGATCAATTTACATTATTACGCCAGCGTCACTGATAATCAGCATTACGGTAGTGGCAACAAAATGTTGCATAACGTGGTTGATGGCAATTTTGGGGTCTTTGAGGGCAATGGGGGCGATTTAAGAATCGGCTTGCCCCAGCAATCAATCCATGATGGCGTAAAATGGCGACATAGCCCTATTAGGCTAAATGTTTACATTGCTGCCCCTAGAAATGCCATAAAAGATATTATTGATAAACATCCCATGGTCAAAGATCTACTAGAGAATAACTGGCTGTTTTTATTCCAATGGGATCTTGATACTAGAGCAATATGGCGCTATGAGCATGGTGACTGGCAAAAGTCATAAAACCAAAAAAAACGTCTTAATAAAATGTCCTCCGGACACAACTGAGGTCTAGCTATAATTCAACAGCAGTGTATTTGCCTCTGTCGGACTTTGAAGATTAACTGTGCTGTTGAACTTGCTTGTTGCAATTAAAGCCCGAGCGCATGTTTCATTACATAATAAATGTGCGTTTGTTCGTGTGCACCGTGAAATAAATGGGCTTTAGGCCCACCCGCAAAAATAGCCACATCTTCACCGGCGTGTGTCTCTGACTCACGTGGCATATTAGCTTCTTGGCGGTAATTAGGCTTCATCGTGTCGACATTTTCTAAATCAACAAAACGGCCTGGGTGCAAGCTCACATTTTCTTCTTCTAACGCATGCCCATCACCGTCGTCTTCATGGTGGCCCACACCATTGGCATAATTTAATGTGGTGTAAGGTTTGCCATCTGCCGCCTTAGTGGTCTCGCTTTCACCCGCTGCAATGACTTTACCTAATATTGGGTTACCCCGAGCAGGGTATCCCACTATCGTAAAGGTATGGCTGTGATCGGCGGTTACTATCACTAAGGTCTCATTTAAATCTACTTTAGCCAAGGCTGTCTTGACCGCATCTGATAAGGCCACGGTTTCACTCATCGCCCGATAAGCGTTACCTGCATGGTGGGCGTGATCGACTCGTGCGGCTTCAACCATTAAAAAGTAGCCTTTCTGATTCTGGGCTAAGATATCAATTGCTTTACTGGTCATGTCACTTAAAGAAGGTTCATTTCTCTCTTTACCCGAGGTTCTGTCGTGCTCATACTTCATATGCGAGGGCTCAAACAATCCCAATAGCCGTTGTGTGCTTTTTGTATCTATGGCGTCAAACTGAGTTTTGTTCCAAACATACTCGGCATTGAATTTTTGCTGATATTCCTTAATTAAATCACGGCCATCAGTACGCTCACCATTTTTGCTAGGATACTCTGGATCAACTGCCGTGTCTGGTAAGAATTTAGTACGTCCGCCACCGAGCGCAACCTCTATTCCATCCCCAACACTACCTGATCCAAAATTATCAATTAGTTGAGCTGCAATGTCTTTTACTTGTGTGTCCTCAGGTAACTGGTCATTACTTTCCCAACCTCGATTGGAGGTATGAGCATACGTTGCTGCAGGTGTGGCATGGGTCAAACGAGCTGTGGAAACTATGCCTGTCGATAAACCTTTTAATTCTGATTGTTCCAAAATTGTGGTTAATTTTGCTGCTAAAATTTTATTGGCATCGGGTTCATAGTGCGACACTGCTTGCGAAACTGATATTAATCGTCCGTTGGTTTTTACGCCAGTTACCATAGCGGTCATGGTGGGAGCAGAGTCTGGAACTTGCTGATTTGCTGAGTAAGTTTTTGATAAGGCGGCATAAGGTAGCTTTTCAAATGCCAATTGATTGCCTTCACCATCAATGCCGTTTTGTTGCCCTTCAAAAATGCGAGCAGCTGTGATGGTTGAGATCCCCATACCATCACCTACAAATAAAATTACATTTTTTGCTTGCTGGTTATTTGGAGTTAGCTTTTGTGCTGCAAGTAAAGCGGCCTCACCCTTTTGAACCCATGTGCTTGCATCTTCAGCAAAGGCGTTATTCACAAAATAGTAGCCAATAAATATGACGCTAGTTAAAGCAATTAAATCAGTTCTTGGAATTCTCAGTTTCATGGCTAGCCTTATTCGATACGATATTGGAATGTGTTTTTCACATTGAGGACTTTAACCGCTTTGCCGTTAACAATGCGAGGTGTGTAGCGAAAAGTTTTAGTTGCCCTAAGTGAAGCATTGATAAAATAGGCATGGCAATCACTGAGTGCCGTGGGAGATTCCACGCGACCTTTCGTGTTAACTGTATAGTTAACAGTACATTCACCTTGCACTCCTTTTTTAAGTGCCCGTCGTGGATAAGAGGGTGGATTCTTTTCTACTGGGAAGTACTGGCTTGCATCGAACTTATTATTCACAGGTGCAGGCTGAGCTACTTTGGCTGGGGGACCTAGTGGTTTGGCTGCTGGTACTGGTTTAGCGACTTCTTCTTTAACGACTGGTTTTTTTTGCTGTTTTTCAACTCTTTTTTCTACTTTAGGCGTGGGCTCCTTATCCACACGCTTTTTGGCAAATTCAGCCTTTTTAATGACCGGCTTTGGTGTCTCTTTTTTGATCAGCTTAGGGGGTTCTATTACCGGTGGTTTCGGTATCGGTTTCGGCTGTATTGGCGGCGCAACCTCGATGGGCACCTTAGTGGGTGTATGCATCACGATTTGTAGTTTCACGCTGCTAATTTTAGCTTCGATCTGCTCGTGACCCTGCCAGCCAGACAGGAGTAAAGCAAGTACACTGACATGAAACAAAATGGCGATGCTCAAAGCCATAAATTTATCAGATGACAGAAACACTATCAGAGATTCTACTGGCAGCTCTCGCGATGCGGTTAGTACTTGACTCATTGGGGTGCCTCAGTGATGAGACCAAGATTAGTCACACCCCCCTTTTGTAACGCCGCAATCCCTGCCAA
>JBLIIN010000028.1:0-13500 GCA_047635075.1 Methylophagaceae bacterium
TGATGGGAACAAGTTGAAGAATCCCTTTCCCCACCGTTGTTTTACCACAGCCAGATTCGCCGACCAAGGCAACTGTTTCCCCTTGCCTTAGTTGCAAACTTATGCCGTCAACTGCTTTGACATGACCAATGGTGCGCTGTAACAATCCTTTCCTAATTGGAAAATGCACCTGCAATTGTTTAAGTTGCAACACTGGCTTTTGTTCTATCGGAATATCAGACAATGCTGAGATAGTAATCGGATTTTTTATGGTTGATTCATCGATAGTGTGCTCAGGATCGTATAAGTGACAGCGGACACCTTTTTGCTCAGTTTGATACCACTTTGGTATTACCGAGTCACAGTGTGCGATGGCTTTGTCACAACGCGCGACAAATCGGCAGCCGGAAAAAAGGGTGTCTAAAGCAGGTACATTACCTTTAATGACGGTTAATTGTTGCTGCCTCTTTTGTTCTGTCGGTATGGCTTGAAACAGTTTTTGGCTGTAAGGATGCTCAGCTTGCTTAAAGAATGCGTCCCTAGGGGCTATTTCGACAATTTGTCCTGCGTACATCACCGCGACATGATCCGCCATTTGTGCAACGACAGCTAAGTCATGGCTAATTAATAAAATCGCCATGCCAGTGTCACGTTGAATTCTCTTTAGTAGATCCAATATTTGAGCTTGAATCGTGACATCTAAGGCGGTTGTTGGTTCATCAGCAATCAATAGTTCTGGCTCACCCGCCAACGCAATGGCGATCATCACACGTTGTTTCATCCCGCCGGACAATTGATGAGGATAAGATTTGAATCTGTGTTCAGGATCCGGAATACCGACCGAGGTTAACAGGGCAATAATGCGATCATGCAATGCTTGGCCCGTGAGAGAAAAATGCCATTGCAATGCTTCACCAATTTGTTGTTCCACCGATAGGACAGGGTTTAACGAACTTTGAGGATCTTGGAAAATCATGGCGATACGGCGACCGCGAATATGCTCCATTTCAGCTTCTGACAAACTCAATAAATCTTGACCCGCTAGTTTAACTTGGCCGGCCACTATTCGGCTGACAGGTTGTGGGTTGAGACGTAGTAATGACAATGCCGTCATTGACTTGCCACAGCCTGACTCTCCTAACAAGGCAAAGGTTTGACCTTTATCAACATTGAAACTAACACCCTCTACCGGTTTTATTGGTTTTGCTTGGGATCCGATATGTGTCGTCAGATTGGTCACTTTCAGTAATATAGTCATACTGCTTTTTGTGACCTCGGGTCAAAGGCATCGCGGACAACATCTGCGAATAAATTTGCTGCCAGAACCAAGACAAACATAAAAACAAAAGCCGCCGTTAGTGACCACCATACAACGGGATCTCGTGCCATTTCTAATCGTGCACTATTAATCATGTTGCCCCAACTAATCATCGAAGGATCCACCCCGACACCGACATAAGACAAAACCGCCTCTGCCAAGACTAATCCACTGAAATCTAAGACCACAGCAATCATTACGATATGCATCAAGTTAGGCATAATATGACGATGTAAAATATTCAGATTGCTCGTGCCTAGTGCCCTTGCTGCTAGGACATATTCTGCTTCACGTAATTTAAGTGTTTCGCCGCGTAAAATACGACAAAGCCCTGTCCAACTGGTCACACCTAAAATGATGCATAAAAACAGTAAGCGCATATCTGCTCGCTCGGCTATGGTAACGAAATTCTCAGGGTGGTTATTCATATAGACCTGTAACATCAATACAGCTGCTGCTATCAACAAGACACCAGGAATCGAATTGAGTGTTGTATAGACGTATTGAATGACATCATCAATCCAACCTCTAAAATATCCCGCTGCAATGCCCATTGATAGGGCTAGTGGCAACATGACCAAGGTTGTTAACGTGCCGATAACTAAGCCAGTCCGAATGCTTTTAAGTGATTGGTATAAAACGTCTTGTCCCACTTTATCAGTACCAAAAACATGATAGTCAACACTAAGTGCCGCGGTATTCCACACCAAGATCAAAATCAACCACAGCATCAATAATACTGTCCGCAGAGGATAAATAGATTGTCCTAAGAATACATTTACAGCTTGTTTCCTCCATGTCACGTTACGCCTTGTGGCTATCATAAAGATAAAGGCGATAGTGAGAATGAACCATAACAATGTTGCCTTATTACTACTGATGATGAGTGTTGTTTTTATATCAGTCCACTGTTCATGTTCTGCAGTTAGATGAGCACCTGCATAGCGTAATCTCGCATAATCATAATTAAGTTCAGCTTCACCCGTTTGTTGCATTTCTTTAACGAAAGAACGTGTTGCAAAGGGTGCTGAGTAGGTTTTTTCTACCTGTTCGCGCAGCGGCAGAATGACTAAATCTAATACTGCTAGGACTTCTGTGGCGTAGTGTTGCTCATCCGATGCTTTTTCGTTTTCAATTGCTAGCCGGAAATGAACTGAATCTAACAGGCCGACAACGACATAACACAGCAATATCATTAAGGATATGACACCGCGTTTGTGTTGCAATACTAATTTCCAAGGCGCTTTTAAATGTGTATGTTTTCGGATGTAAAGTACAGCAACGATGATCACGGTGAGAAGCAGATAGATGAGAATATCAGTCCAGAGGAAAACGGGCAGAAAAGGCAGAGTAGGCATAGGTTAATTCGACAGCGCTGAGATATCCACTTTGAGCTCTTTAGGCAATGAAAATTCAACTTTTTCGGGTCGCCCATCCAATTCATTCACATGCGTGACGCCTAGTTCCTTTAATCGTTCAACTACATTTTGTACTAACAATTCTGGGGCTGATGCGCCGGCAGTTAAACCAACCTTCAGCACATCACTTCCTAGCCAATCAGGACTAATCTCTTCTGCATTATCAATCAGATAAGCTTTAGTATTTAATTTAGCTGACAATTCCCGAAGCCGGTTTGAGTTCGAGCTATTTTTTGATCCCACCACCATGACAACATCGCATTGTGCTGCTAAATTTTTCACTGCATCTTGGCGATTTTGAGTTGCATAACAAATATCATCTTTTCGTGGCCCTTCTATTTTAGGAAAGCATGCTCTTAGAGCATCAATGACCAATGAAGTATCGTCAACTGACAATGTTGTTTGGGTTACGAAAGCCAGATTATCTGGATTCTTAACAGTTAATTTTGCAACATCTTCAGGTGTTTCAACTAGGTAAATGCCTCCTTGTTCTGATGTGTACTGCCCCATTGTTCCCTCTACTTCAGGATGCCCAACATGACCAATTAAAATGCATTCTTTACCCTGTTTTTCAAACTTAGCCACTTCCATATGTACTTTTGTAACCAGTGGACATGTCGCATCAAAAATTTTCAGCCCGCGATGTTTACCTTGTTCTTGCACTTCTTTTGACACCCCATGGGCACTGAAAATCAAAATACTCTTGTCTGGTACTTCATCAACTTCATCGACAAATATAGCGCCTTTACTTTTCAAATCGTCGACTACAAAGCGATTATGAACCACTTCATGACGGACATAGATGGGAGCACCATATAGCGTAAGTGCTCTTTCGACGATCTCAATTGCACGATCGACACCGGCGCAAAAGCCTCTTGGGTTTGCAAGTAATAGCTCCATCAGAGAACCGCCTTGGGATAAGATCCTAATACACGACACATCGACGAGGCTTGCTCAAGCTTTTCTAATGCTAGAGCAACATCAGCATCACCTCGGTGGCCTTCGATATCGATGAAAAAAACATATTCCCACATCCCTTTTTTTGATGGGCGAGATTCGATTTTTGACATAGTAATGCCGCTTTTAGCCAAAGGTTCTAATAAACTATGTAACGCACCTGGTTGGTTTTTTGTTGACACCAGTAAAGCAGTTTTATCATCACCTGAGGGTCCAATATCTTGACGCCCAATCACTAAGAAGCGCGTGGTATTGTCAGCAGAGTCTTCAATATTACTGGCAAGGGTTTGTAGCTGATATATTTCCGCTGCACGGTTAGCAGCAATTGCCGCGGCATTGACTACTCCTGCGACTTTCTTTGCTGCTTCTGAGTTGCTACTTACAGCTACTTGCTCGCAGTCCGAACAGTGGGCCGCTAACCATTTGCGACATTGCGCTAACGCTTGTGGATGGCCATAAATGGTTCTAACGTTGGCTAAATCTGTTTCTTTACTTAGCAGATAATGATGAATTCGTAATGAGACTTCGCCATTGATTTTAAGAGACGTGTTAATAAATTCATCCAAGGTGTGAGTGACCATGCCTTCTGTTGAGTTTTCAACGGGGACAACACCATAACTAGCATTACCTACTTCAACTTCGTGAAACACCTCGGCTATTGTTGAAAGTGGCTTGGGGTCTATTGATCCGCCAAACTGTTTCAAGGCAGCTGCTTGTGTAAATGAACCTTCTGGACCAAGGTATGCCACTTGCAATGCTTTTTCCGCAGCTAAACAGGCTGACATAATTTCTCTAAATAATCTGGCCACTTCTTTGGCTTCTAATGGGCCCTGATTACGGTCCATGACTTGTCGTAATACCATTGCTTCGCGTTCTGGGCGGTAAAAGTCAGTTTTCTCACCATTCGCTATCTTAATTCGCGCTACTTCTTGCGCCATACTGGCACGCTGATTGAGTAATACTTGAACTTGCAGATCAATCTCATCTATCTGTTTTCGAATATTCTGCAAGGCTTTCTTTTCACTCATTTTTTTTACCCTTTCCGAGCTTAGAAGTGCCATCGCATTGTGTTATTTAGGAACACTTACAGAGCCATCATCTGTATCTGTTGGCATTTCATTACTCTCTATATCAGTTCCTTCGTCGTCTTCTTCTTCTAGTACACGCTCTAGACCGACTAATTTTTCTTTCTTAGTCAGATTAATTAATTTAACGCCTTGAGTATTACGACCAACAATAGACACGTGTTTAACAGGTGTACGCACCAGCGTACCACCGTCAGTAATCAACATAATTTGATGCTCATCTAACACTTGCACTGCGCCTACAACCTGCCCATTACGATCAGATGTTTGAATTGAGATAATACCTTGGCCACCTCGGCCTTGAACGCGATATTCAGCTAAATGTGTTCGTTTACCAAAACCAAACTCAGTTGCCGTGAGAATTGCCCCATCTTCATCATGGGCAATAATCAATGAAATGATATTTTCTTCTTCTGGTAATCGCATACCCCTGACACCACGAGAGACGCGGCCCATTGAGCGCACATCACGTTCATCAAAGCGGATAACCTTACCACCTGAGCTGAACAACATAATGTCTGATTGACCATTAGTTAATGCAACATCAACTAATTTATCATCCTCTTTTAAGTCAACGGCAATGATGCCATTAGCTCGTGGGCGTGAGTAATCAACCAATGGTGTTTTCTTTACAGTTCCCGATTCTGTCACCATAAAAATAAACTTATCCGCTTCGAACTCACGTATTGCCAACACAGCGTTAATTTTCTCACCTTCGTCTAATGGCAGAAGGTTAACAATCGGCTTGCCTCGCGCAGCACGGCCGCCTTGGGGTAGTTCATAAACTTTTTTCCAGTACACTTTACCGGCGCTAGAGAAGCATAATAAGGTGTCATGGGTATTGGCGATAAAAAGGTGCTCAATGAAGTCTTCATCTTTCATTGCCGTTGCTGACTTGCCTTTGCCCCCGCGGCGCTGTGCTTGATAGGTGTCCAGTTGCTGGGTTTTTGCATATCCTGCGTGAGACAAGGTGACTACCATTTCTTCTTCGGTAATCAAGTCTTCTAGTGTTAGGTCAAGATGAGTATCTAATATTTCTGTCCGACGTTCATCACCGTACTCTTCTTTTATTTTGACTAATTCTTCACGAATCACGGCCATTAAATTATCAGGGTCGCTCAAAATAGCGAGTAATTTGGTAATCTCTTGTAAAACTTCACGATACTCTTCTAATATCTTATCTTGTTCAAGCCCTGTCAGGCGGTGGAGTCGCATATCCAAAATAGCTTGTGCTTGCGTTGTCGACAAATGATAAATACCATCCACTAAACCTAATTCCGTTTCAAGCCCTTCGGGCCGTGATGCTTCGGCGCCAGCTGCACCCAACATCTCAAGTATCATTTCTGAGCCCCAACCCTGTGCTAATAATCCGGCTTTGGCCTCTGCTGGGTTAGTTGATGACTTAATTAATTCAATCACCTCATCGATATTGGCTAAGGCCGTTGCTAATCCCTCTAAAATGTGCGCTCGGTCGCGTGCTTTGCGCAATTCAAATAACGAACGTCGCGTCACTACTTCTCGGCGATGACGAATAAAAGCATCGAGAATCGCTTTCAGCCCCAGTAGCCTCGGCTGACCATCAACGATCGCCACCATGTTGATACCAAAGACTGTTTGCATTTGGGTTTGTTTGTATAGGTTGTTTAGAACGACCTCAGGTACTTCACCCCGTTTTAAAACCACCACCATGCGCATGCCGTCTTTGTCTGACTCATCGCGTAGAGCAGTAATACCTTCAATTTTTTTATCTTTAACTAATTCAGCAATTTTTTCTAGTAAGCGCGCTTTATTGACTTGGTAAGGTAGCTCAATAACGACAATACTTTGTTGCCCAGTACTCTCGTTAGTTTCAATGATTGCTCGAGCGCGAATATGGACCCGACCTCGGCCCGTTCTGTAAGCTTCGCCGATGCCACTTGCACCGTTAATCATAGCAGCGGTTGGAAAGTCTGGGCCAGGAATGTATTCCATTAGACCTGCGACATCAATCTCAGGATGATCAACAGTCGCAATACACGCATTGAGTATTTCAGTCAGGTTGTGGGGGGGTATGTTAGTTGCCATACCCACAGCAATCCCCGAGGAGCCATTGATTAATAGCGCAGGTACTTTGGTGGGCAAAACTGATGGTTCGCGTTCTGACTCATCATAGTTGACGTTGAAATCAACTGTTTCTTTGTCTAAATCCGCCAGCATCTCGTGGGTGATTTTAGCCATACGTACTTCGGTATATCTCATCGCTGCTGGAGAATCCCCATCAACCGAACCAAAGTTACCTTGGCCATCTACAAGCATGTAACGCATTGAGAATGGCTGAGCCATACGCACCATGGTGTCGTAGACAGCGGTATCACCATGTGGATGATATTTACCAATAACATCACCGACGATACGAGCCGACTTTTTATAAGAGCCGTTCCAGTTATTGTTTAGCTCACGCATGGCGTAGAGAACACGGCGATGAACAGGCTTGAGACCGTCTCTTACATCAGGTAAGGCACGACCGACAATGACACTCATAGCATAGTCGAGATAAGACTGTTTCATCTCATCTTCAATATCAATCGAGTCTAACTCTAAGGCAATTTCATCAGTCATCTAACTTATCATCCATATCAACATTAGGTGTTATATTTAAGTAAAAGACAATTTTAGCATTTCAGGCTATATCCTGCACGTTTATACTAAGAGTACTCTAGGGGGTATGATTAGAGAAATAACTGCTTAAATCGTCCTCTAAGGTCGACAGCAGCTTTATCATGCCAGTTTCCCAGCCATTTACTGTGTTTGAAGGCGTGGTTTCAGCGATATCGATATCGATATGCAAACCGGTCTGAAAAACAACTTCTTCTGCTTTTGCATGCCTATCCGTCATAAAGAACTGCATTTCAAGAACTGATTTCGCTGGATAACCCTCTCGTTTATCACCATAAAGCCCTGTCACAGCCACTTCTAAAACATAATCGGCTTGTTGTGAGTTATCTAGCTCCACTCGTTTGAAAAAGCCTGTTTTTGTTAACCACCCTTGGAGCTGTGTCGTGAGCATGGCTTGCGGTGTATCAAAAAACTGATGCTCTGGTTGTGGTTGAAAAGCATTGTCTTCCACCTTGAAAACTATCTCTTTAGCTCGAAATTGCGATGTCACAACAACCGGTGCCAGATACAATACACGCCCATCAGAGCGATCATGTTCTCTCAAACCTCGGTCAACATCGATGACATAAAATTGCTGTGGTATTGGGTCAACAATATTCTCTTTTGGTTTATTATTTACCGAGCTAAAACATCCCGTTAAATTCAACATGACGCACAGCATCATTGTTGCTCTAATCACACCCACCCTAGTCACCCCTTAAAATTTGACGCCACTTAATTTATATTGATTGTTCTGAGGGGCTATAATAAATCAACTTTCATCAGATTGCTTGCTTGCTATGGATAGATTAAAAACAAAAATACGCGATGTCTATGACTTTCCTAAGCCGGGTATTGTTTTCAAAGATATTACACCACTATTGAAAGATCACGACAGCATGACAATAGCTGTCAACGCCTTGGCGTCTCCCTACCTAAAAGCGGACATTACTGCCGTTGTTGCTATGGAGGCTCGTGGCTTTATTTTTGGTAGCTTGGTTGCACGGCAGCTAAGTGTTGGCTTTATCCCTTTGCGAAAACCCGGCAAATTACCGGCTGATGTCGAGCGCATCAATTATGACTTAGAGTATGGCCGTGCTGGCTTAGAGCTTCATAAAGATGCCATTGCCCCTCATGACCGAATATTGCTCATTGATGATGTTTTAGCAACCGGCGGCACTGCAAAAGCCAGTTGTCAATTAGTTGAAAGACTGGGTGGCGAGGTTATTGCTTGTGCCTTTCTAATCGAATTGGCTTCGCTTCAAGGCCGTTCCCAATTAATTCCATACCCAATTCACTCGTTGTTAGTATATTAATGATTAAAAAAATACTCTTATCCTGCTTTGCCATCATGCCGTTCTACGGACAAGCGGAACAGTTTCAACCCGCACTCACTGATACTCAATGGTCACTGGTCAACACTCCAATTGAATGTGGCCTGAGTCAACCTATCCGAGATTTTGGTAGTGCTAAATTCAGCCAAATTTCTGGCTATCCGTTTTCGTTGATTTATCAGACCAATACGCAGCCCACTAGACAAGGCACTGTCACATTCGAAATTGCCCAAGCACCATGGCAAAATAGCGAACAGCGTGAAGATCCAGTTATTGTCCAGACAAAGCAAGGTCAAATCACCTTTCGTATCGAGGGTGTAAATGCACGTCAAGCTTTAAGTCATCTAAGTGAAGGCAGGTTTCCTACTATCTTTTATTTAAGCCAACATAGTAATCAAGAAATAAATGTGTTGATGTCAACGGTACATTTGCAAGATTACTTGCCGCAATTTGAAGCTTGCTTAGTCACCCTCTTACCCTACTCTTTTGAAGATATCCAAAACTTAACCATTAATTTTGAATTAGAAAAAGCGGAACTAGGTGAATTAGAGAAACTGGCGTTGATGCGTGTTGTGAAATTTGTTGAGGCAGACCCGAGTATCAGAAAAATCGCTCTGGCAGGCCATACTGATAATCATGGTCGAAAGCGACTCAATCAAGCCTTATCGGATGCCCGGGCCACGGTTGTTAAAAACTTTTTAATAGATAGTGGCGTGTCAGAGTCATTGATTGCCATATCTTCGTACTTAGAGTTAATTCCAGTCATGTCTAACAAGACGCAAACGGGTCGAGCACATAACCGGCGAACCGAAATTAAGGTTTTTCGCTAATCAGGTAAGATTGGTTTTCAACTGATAAAACTCTCATGGAAGACCCTCATGCATGAACAATCGATAATAGCACTATCAACCATTGGTTTTGTCGCCATTACCTGCCAATGGTTTGCTTGGTGGGTCAAGTTACCTGCAATTGTCTTTTTATTAATAGCCGGCATCGTTCTTGGCCCTTTAACCGGCATAATTGATCCTGAAGGCTTGTTTGGGGATTTGTTATTCCCTATGGTCTCACTGTCGGTGGCAATCATATTATTCGAGGGTAGTTTAACGCTTAAGTTTGAAGAAATCCGACATTTACAAACAGTTGTTCGTAATATTTTAACCATCGGCGTTGCCATCACATGGGCAGCGATTGCTATCGGCACCCACTATATCATCGGGTTTTCTTGGGACTTATCTATCCTGTTTGGTGCTTTAATGGTTGTCACTGGCCCTACTGTTATCGTCCCGATACTCCGTACCGTGAAACCTAATGCCACTATCTCAAATATCTTACGCTGGGAGGGCATAGTCATCGACCCGCTGGGTGCAATCCTAGCGGTATTGGTATTTGAAGTTATTATGTCGTTACAATTGCAAGGTCAGGCTTCTTTTAGCCACACCGCTTTTATGTTTGGGCAAACCCTTGTTATTGGTACTTTACTTGGGGTGATTCCTGCTTGTTTATTTGGCATCGTGTTACGCCGACACTTAATGCCAGAATATCTTCACAATGTGGCTACTTTGAGTCTAGTTTTTGTTGTTTTTGCTGCATCAAATCATTTATCAGAAGAGTCTGGTTTACTTGCAGTCACTGTGATGGGTATGTGGCTGGCCAATATGAAAAATGTCCCCGTTGATGACATATTAGATTTTAAAGAAAGTTTGAGTATTTTGTTAATTTCTGGCCTATTTATCCTATTAGCCGCTCGATTAGATTTTTCACAGTTTGCAACGCTGGGCTGGGCTGCTATTGGCTTATTTCTTTTTATTCAGTTCTTTGTCCGTCCTCTTAAAGTGTTTATTTCTACTTATGGCTCAGACTTATCTTGGCAAGAGAAATTTATGGTTAGCTGGATCGGTCCACGTGGTATTGTGGCTGCCGCAGTGACGGCATTATTTGCCATTCGCTTACAAGAAAATGGCGTTGAAAATGCAGAGCTTTTGGTCCCGCTGGCATTCACCATTATTATCGGTACGGTGCTTGTTCAAGGCACAACAGCTAAATTCTTAGCGCGACTTCTTGGGGTGGCAGAACCGGATGATACTGGGTTTTTAATTATTGGTGCGAACCCAGTATCTCGGATGCTGGCACATGCTTTAAACGAAAATGACTTCAATACTTTAGTGACTGATAGTAGCTGGACTAATATTAAAGCGGCTCGGATGGAGGGCTTAAATAGCTATTACGGCAATGCTATTTCTGAGCATGCTGCTCGGCATTTAGATTTGGTCGGTTTAGGCAACTTATTAGCAATGGCACCACAAAAAGAATATAACGCTCTAGCCGGACAACATTATCGTGCTGAATTTGGAAGTAATCGAATTTATTTCTTATCTTCTGAAATTGAAAAAGATAAAAAAAGCGATGAACAAATGTCTCGTATGGCCGTCAGCCATGACCACCGAATTTTATTTGGCTCTGACGTTACCTTCTCAAAACTTGCCAGCTTGATCAGTCAAGGTGCAAAAACAAAACAGACTAATATAAGTGAAAGCTTTAGTTATGGTGACTATCAGATGCAGTACGGCAGACGTGTTATTCCGTTATTCGCGTTTAATACCAAACGACAGCTTTGCTTTTTTTCTGATGAAATGGCACTAGAACCCAGCCCTGGTTGGACTATTACAGCCCTAATCCAAGAGGAAACTGATGGTTAAACAGAAAAAGATATCTGGTACATTTTCATAAGGTCCTGTCTCGACTAACCCTACCCTTTTTTCCTTTTGATTCGTATTTTGCATCACCACTGTCTTTCACAGGCAAAATCCCAATATTTCATCTTGAACAATAAACGGAATATCAGTGCCACTGTCAACGTTCCCTTAACTGCATGTCTAACGAATTAATAGTCACGGTGAGTATCGCCCAGAGGCGATGCCCAGCAATCTTTGGGGGCCACAACCTTATTAATGCATCTTTTTTATTTCACTACCCTATAGCTGATTCAGCTGAAGTCTTCTTTTCGCTGAATAGATTAATTCCATCACTGCATCGCAACAATTCTCGGTATAATTCTTTGAGTTTATTTTATATACACCTTATCGATAAAATGCTTCGAATTTACCTGCTAAAAAGCTATTTGTTACACTAGCAGAGCACCATCATCAATATTAATTTGATACTGCCAACAAACTCTTTAAAGAATTGAACCCAAGGCGTTGATAGAGCTATTATGGCGGAATAATTTAATACACCCCTTTTAAGCGGAGTCGATTGTGGCTGATAGTGAAAGAAAAACCTCTGAAGATGATTCACCTGAAGGCGAAGCTACTGAGGCCAAGAAGATACTCGGACTAGCAAAACCTTTATTTATCAAAGTGGCCATTGGTTTATTTATTCTGCTCCTTGCTGGCAGTGTACCCTTTTTCTTAATAAGTTCAGCAGAAGATGCGCCTCCCGAACAATCAGAGGTGACGATCCCTGACTCGGCTAACAACAAATCTGACAAAGAAAAAATGGCGGAGATGGCAGAAAAAATAATGACGCAACGAGAACAGTCCGTCACTCTCAAAGAAGAGAATATTGAATTAAGAGAATATATTCTGGGACTTCAAACTGAACTAAACACATTACAAAATGGTGTACAAAAAGCACGTGAACCACGCGCTCAAAGAAAGCCCGACACCCGTTTTTTGAATAGTTATGGCGATGATTCAAAATCTTTTCCGCCAATTGTAACTGAAAAACCAAAACCACGGCCTGACCCTAGTTGGGGTGAGTTTAAACGGCCAGCTTCATAAAATTCGTATAGTACAAAAGATGAAAAAAGTACTAGTGATTGGGTATGTCTGGCCAGAACCTAACTCCTCGGCTGCCGGCAGTCACATGATGACATTGCTACGCCTTTTTAAACAACAACATTGGCAAGTCGAATTTGTCAGTCCAGCGCAAGAAACACCCCACCAAATTAATCTAGCCGATGAGGGTATTAGTCACAAAGCTATAAAACTTAACTGCGATAGTTTTGATGATTATGCCGCCGCTTATGGCCCTCACCTTGTGTTGTTTGATCGTTTTATGATGGAGGAGCAATTTGGTTGGCGAATCGATAAGGCTTGTCCCCGAGCTGTCAAAATACTTGATACTGAAGATTTGCAGTGTTTACGGTACGCACGCCATCAAGCATTAAAGCAGGCGCGTCAGTTTGTTGATGCAGACTTAGTTAATGACATTGCCAAGCGTGAAGTTGCTGCCATTTTGCGCTGCGACTTGTCATTAATTATTTCGCCATTTGAAATGACAATACTCACAGCCTACTTTAAAGTTGATCCTAAGCTGCTACATGGCTTGCCTTTTATGGTTGATTTACAACAACTTCCCAACGAAACTCTCTCTTATCAACAGCGACATCATTTTATTACGATCGGTAATTTTCGACATGCACCTAATTGGGATGCAGTCCTTTATCTACAATCACTCTGGCCGAGAATAAAAGCACGTCTTCCACAAGCAGAGTGTCATATTTATGGTGCTTACCCACCACCTAAAGCCACTGCTTTGCACAATCCAAAGTCTGGTTTCTTGGTGAAGGGTTGGGCTGAAGATGCATTTACAGTCATGGAACAAGCGCGCGTGTGCTTGGCACCGCTTCGCTTTGGAGCAGGGCTCAAGGGAAAATTACTTGATGCGATGATCATGCAAACACCGAGTGTTACAACGCCGATTGGGAGTGAAGGTATGTCTGAAGCAGATTCTTGGCCTGGCGCGGTTGTCGATGGAGACACCGCTTTTGTTGA
>JBLIIN010000029.1:0-12816 GCA_047635075.1 Methylophagaceae bacterium
CTCCAAATAGGTAATGTCATTCTCAATATTGACGGCGAAAAACTAAGCAATGCCGACAGCCTACGCAATACCGTTGGTTTATTAATGGTGGGCCAAACCATAAAAATGAATATTTTACGCAATAACACAAATCAAACAATCAAAGCCACTGTAAAAGAAATTCAAAAACAAATCGAGTCAGCACATGTTCATCCCAAATTATCGGGTGCATCGTTTGGTGATATTAAAACTGGGTCATCCTTCTACGGAAGAATAAAAGGCGTCATGGTTTATGACGTTAAAGCCCTGCCTCGCGTGCTGGCCTAGAAGTCAATGACCTCATCATCTCGGTCGGTGAGAATACTGTTGGCACTTTGGCTGAGTTTAAAGCATTGGTCCAACACACAAAACCGTTGTTATTTAATATGATTCGTAATGAGCGTACGCTGTTGCCAGTTTTGCGTTAGTACTCTTATTGTTCCACTAAGGCCAAATCAGGGAAATGCGAAGCCGTTCCCTCAACACCCCGAGGTCAGCTCTGGCACTAGGTTATATAGCCAGATTAGATGGTCACTCAAACACTGAATACTTTATGAGCGAATCTTAGTCGCTAGATCCGTCATTACAAAGTGAAGATCCGGGGAAATTAGCAGGATTTCGTTAATAATCCGAAATGCTCTTGTGTGAAGCCAAACTTTAAAAAGCGAGTTGAGTATAATTCGACGCGTGTTTGATCAAAGGGCGTTTTCGGCGTATCGATTGATAGGTGAGGAGACCACGAAGGGCAAACATGGGCTAGCCTCTTGTTCGGTTCATTTATTTTGGCCACCTAAAATCAAAGAAATCAATCCACGCTGACCCTATTGATTCATAACCCTCCTGACTTTGAAAGTAAACTTGTAGATGAAGTTAAGAAATTAAGTGCTAAAGAGCACGCTTACAATACTATTTATCAGACTAATCAGTCTGCCTATAAAAAACAAAGAATAATCTATAAATGCCATAATCAACAACTGACCATCTCTCTCAAACCCAATACTTTTTACAAACTATTTTTCCTTAACCGGCCGAACCCAGCCCTCAACTGTTCTCTGTACACTCTTCGTCAACGTCAACCGTCCTTCAAGCGCATCCTTACTTAACGTCGTACCTGCACCAATCGTCGCCCCAGCGCCAACCGTCACCGGTGCTATTAATTGCGTATCGGACCCAATAAAGGCATTATCACCAATCACAGTCCGGTGCTTATTAGCCCCATCATAATTACAGGTAATCGTGCCTGCACCAATATTGACCCCCGCGCCCATGTCAGTATCGCCAATATAACTAAGGTGATTCACTTTAGAGCCATGGCCAATATTGGCATTTTTGGTTTCAACAAAATTACCGATCTTCGCTTCATCGGCCAACACTGTGCCGGGGCGAAGGCGTGCGAAAGGCCCAATATTAGTGTCTTTACCGACCACACTGGAATCTATCATGCTGTTGGGTAAAATCACTGTGCCTTCGCCAATTTCGCTATCTTTGATAATGCAGTTAGCGCCAATAACGACATTGGATGCAATGGTGACTTTGCCTTCAAAGATCACATTGACGTCGATCGTGCTGTCATTACCGACAGTCAATTCACCGCGCACATCAATGCGAGCGGGATCGGCCAAGCTCACACCGGCAACCATTAGTTTCTCAGCTTGAAGACGTTGATAGTGGCGTTCTAATTCAGCGAGTTGAAATCGGGTATTGACCCCAGCGACTTCGGTCGCATCATCGCAACACACTGTCTCGATCGCTAGGCCATCAGCGACAGCCAACGCAATCATATCAGTTAAATAATATTCGCCTTGGGCGTTGTCATTGCCAATCTTATCTATACAAGAGAGTAACCATTGCCTTGGCAATAGCATAATACCGCTATTAACTTCCTTAATTGCTAATGTTGCTTCATCAGCATCTTTTTGTTCTGTGATGCACGTTACTTTACCCTCACTGTCTCGAACAATACGGCCATAACCGGTTGGATCCGTTAATTGGGTCGTTAAAATACCGATGCCCCCATCTGCAGCACAATTAACCAAGGCTCGTAATGTTGTGGCTTGTATTAATGGCACATCACCATAGAGAATCAGCACCTGAGCAGCATTCACCATCGCCGCTTTTGCTTGCATCACAGCATGACCCGTTCCCAGTTGCTCTGTTTGCATCACCGCGTCAACATCGTTACCCTTTAAGAAAGGCAACACTTGCTCTGCTCCGTTACCCGCGACAACCGTTAATCGTAGTGGTTTTAGTTCCTTTGCAGTATCAATCACATGCTGTAACAACGGACGTCCCGCAAGCCCATGCATCACCTTCGCTTGGGCAGATTTCATTCTAGTGCCTTTGCCAGCTGCAAGGATAACGATACTCAGAGACATAATCGATTCCATCATAATAAATAGTAAATAGGCATTCTAACAAAATTTGTTTCATTAATTCGAGAACAAATATTCGGCTTATTCAGATTAAATACGCTTTCTCTCGAATAAAAAAAAGGCTGCTCCGAGGAACAGCCTTTTCATATTTTCATGAATTTAAACTAGCGTCCGGCTGCTTTTCTCGCACGTTGTATCGTTCTAATTTGAGCCGATGCCTCAGCTAATTGAGCTTGTACTTCAGCAAAGTCCAAGGTGACATCGTTCTCTGATAATGTTTTCTCTGCTGCTGCTTTAGAGGCCATCGCTGATGCTTCATCAACATCATCAGCACGCATCGCTGTGTCGGCTAAAATAGTCACTACATGAGGCTGGACTTCTAGCATGCCACCAGAAACATAGAATTGTTCTTCTGTGCCATCGCTAAGTTTAACCCGGACTTCACCCGGCTTTAAACTCGTTAGTAAAGGCGTATGTCGAGGATAAATACCGATTTCACCCATTGAAGCTGTCGCAAAAACAGCTTCAACTAAGCCAGAGTAGATCTCCTTTTCAGCACTTACAATATCAACGTGGATAGTCATCGCCATGATTTGTTCCCCTTAACGCTTAGAGCTTAGTCGCTTTTTCAACGGCTTCATCAATACTACCCACCATGTAAAATGCTTGTTCAGGTAGCGAGTCGTATTCGCCATCTAAGATGCCTTGGAAACCCGCAATCGTGTCTTTTAATGACACATATTTGCCTGGACTACCTGTGAACACTTCAGCAACAAAGAACGGTTGAGACAAGAAGCGTTGAATCTTACGTGCTCGGGTTACGGTCAATTTATCTTCTTCCGATAATTCATCCATACCTAATATCGCAATGATATCTTTTAGCTCTTTATACCGCTGTAATGTTCCTTGAACACCACGTGCAACATTATAATGCTCATTACCAATGACTAATGGGTCTAACTGACGACTGGTAGAATCAAGTGGGTCAATCGCTGGATAGATACCTAGCTCTGCAATTGAACGTGACAATACAACGGTTGCGTCCAAATGCGCAAACGTAGTCGCGGGAGACGGATCCGTTAAATCATCCGCTGGTACATAGACTGCTTGAATTGACGTGATAGAACCGGTTTTGGTCGAGGTAATACGTTCTTGCAATACGCCCATTTCTTCTGCCAATGTCGGCTGATAACCTACCGCTGAAGGCATACGGCCTAATAACGCTGATACTTCCGTCCCGGCTAGTGTGTAACGATAAATATTATCAACAAAGAATAAAACATCGCGACCCTCATCGCGGAAATATTCCGCCATGGTCAAGCCTGTTAAAGCAACACGTAGACGATTACCCGGTGGCTCGTTCATTTGACCGTAAACTAACGATACCTTATCGATAACATTTGAGTCTGTCATTTCATGGTAGAAATCGTTACCTTCACGAGTACGCTCACCCACCCCTGCAAAAACAGAGAAACCGCTATGCTCGATAGCAATATTACGGATAAGCTCCATCATGTTAACGGTCTTACCGACACCGGCACCACCAAACAGACCGACTTTACCGCCTTTTGCGAATGGGCAAACTAGATCGATAACTTTGATGCCTGTCTCTAATAATTCGTTACTGGCAGCTAATTCATCAAAATCAGGCGAGTCACGATGAATACCCCATTTAACCTCTTCACCAATATCACCTTTCTCATCGATAGGGTTACCCAGTACGTCCATGATCCGGCCTAGTGTTTTTTGACCTACAGGGACTTGAATTGTCTCACCTGAATTGGACACTGCTAAATGGCGTTTAAGTCCATCGGTCACACCCATTGCTATCGCACGGACAACACCATCACCTAACTGCTGCTGTACTTCGAGCGTTAAGCCGACTTCATCAACCACTAAGGCATCATAAATATTAGGGATGCTGTCATGTGGAAATTCCACGTCAACAACCGCACCGATAATTTGTACAATCTTTCCAGAGCTCATCTCGCTTCCTCTTTCAATACATTTGGACATTTAAAGTCCGTGTAATTTGCTTTATACCGCTGCGGCACCAGCAACAATTTCTGATATTTCTTGTGTAATAGCCGCTTGGCGTGCTTTGTTGTAGACCAATTGTAAATCATCAATAAGGTCACCTGCATTATCTGATGCACTTTTCATTGCAACCATACGTGAGGCTTGCTCACACGCAGCATTTTCAACAACGCCTTGATACACCAAGGACTCAATGTAACGAACCAGTAAATTATCTAATACTTCTTTTGCATCAGGTTCATAAATGTAGTCCCAGTGATGCTTTAACTCTTCATCTGGTGCTTCAGGCTGATTCGGTAATAATTGCATGATCTTATTTTCTTGCGTCATCGTATTTACAAACTCATTAAATACTAGATACAAGCGGTCTATATGACCTGACTCATAGGCATCGAGCATCACTTTAATGCTCCCAACCAATTCATTTGCACTAGGTGCTTCGCCAAGCTGTGTGACTTGCGCCGCCAAATTCACCGGCAAACGACCGAAGAAGCTAGTCGCTTTTTTACCAATAGCACAGATGTCGATTTCAATGCCGCTATCCGCTTTAGTCTTAATCTCTTTAAGCAAGGTTCTGAATAAATTATTATTCAAGCCACCACATAACCCACGATCTGATGACACGACAATATAACCCACTCGTGTTTTCTCTTCTCTATCTTGTAAATAGATGTGCTTATATTCTTGATGAGCAAAAGCCAAATGTTGAATCACATTATGAATTTTGTCTGAGTAAGGCCTAGTTGCTGCCATGCGCTCTTGTGCTTTACGCATTTTACTGGCGGCTACCATTTCCATCGCACGCGTGATTTTTTGCGTGTTTTTGATGCTGCCTATCTGAGTCCGTATCTCTTTACCGCTAGCCATAGCTTATGCTCCGCTTACCAACTTCCGGTTTTTTTGAAACTTTCTATAGCGTCACGTAGACCGCCAGAAATGTCATCACCAAAACCACCCGTTTCGTTAATTTTATCCATCAACTCGCCATGGTCAGACTTCATGAATGACAATAATGACGCTTCAAATGAGCCGACTTTTTCAACGTTAACGTCATCTATAAACCCTTCATTAGCAGCAAATAAGGACACGGCCATTTCAGCAATCGAGAGCGGCTGATATTGCGGTTGTTTCATCAACTCCGTAACACGTTGGCCACGTTCAATTTGATTTCGTGTTGCTTCATCTAAATCCGAAGCAAATTGAGCAAATGCTGCTAGTTCACGATACTGCGCCAAATCAAGTCGAGTACCACCACCTAATTTCTTAATAATCTTAGTTTGAGCAGCACCACCAACACGTGATACCGACAAACCAGCGTTAATCGCAGGTCGGATACCTGAGTTAAACAAATCTGTTTCTAAGAAAATTTGACCATCTGTAATCGAAATTACGTTGGTTGGTACGAAAGCGGATACATCACCCGCTTGAGTTTCAATAATGGGTAATGCAGTCAAAGAACCCGTCTTACCTTTAACGGCACCATTGGTTTGTTTTTCAACATAATCAGCGCTAACACGCGATGCACGCTCTAATAAACGAGAGTGGATATAAAAAACATCACCTGGGTAGGCTTCACGACCTGGCGGACGACGCAATAACAATGACATCTGACGATAAGCCCAAGCTTGTTTGGTCAAATCATCATAGATAATTAAGGCATCTTCACCTTTGTCACGATAGTACTCACCCATTGAACAACCGGCATAAGGTGCAATAAATTGAAGTGCCGCGGCATCTGATGCTGCTGCTGCCACGATTGTGGTGTGAGCCAAGGCGCCATGTTCTTCTAATTTACGTACGACGTTGGCTATAGATGAAGCTTTTTGGCCAATCGCAACGTAAATACACTTAACACCAGTATTTTTTTGGTTGATTATGGCATCAATAGCAATCGCTGTTTTACCCGTTTGACGGTCACCGATAATTAACTCGCGTTGACCACGGCCAACTGGAATCATTGCATCAACTGATTTTAGACCTAATTGAAGCGGTTGATCAACTGACTGGCGTGAAATAACACCCGGTGCAACTTTTTCGATAGGAGACGTCGATTCACTTGCGATATCACCCTTACCATCAATGGGATGGCCCAACGAGTTAACAACTCGGCCTAGTAGGCTTTCACCTACCGGCACTTCCAGAATACGGCCAGTACACTTGACACTGTCTCCTTCTGTTATATGTTTATAATCGCCCAAGATAACGGCACCGACTGAGTCACGCTCTAAGTTCAATGCCATACCATATGTGTTACCGGGAAACTCTAACATTTCCCCTGCCATAACATCGGCTAAGCCGTGAATACGGACAATACCATCTGTTACACCAACAACAGTACCTTCGGTTCGTGCTTCAGTTGCCCCATCAAAGCTTTCAATGCGCTTTTTAATGAGGTCACTGATCTCTGCTGAATTGAGTTGCATCTTATTTCCTCTATACAGGCCGTTAGTTAATAACGTTGGCCAGTCTGTTCAATTTACCCAAGGCCGATCCATCAATAATCAGGTCACCTGCACGAATAATCGCGCCGCCTAATAAACTTTCATCAACCTCAACGTTTAATGTGACATCTCTGCCTGTACGTTTTTTCAACGCCGCTGAAATATTGGCTTGCTGCTGTTCTGTCAATGGTATCGCTGTGCTGACATCCGCCGTCATTACTTGCTCAGCTTCAGCACGTAATTGTTCATAAATCACAGCGATATCACTCAAGAGTGGCAGCCGGTTGTTCTCTGATAACAACATCAGAAGATGTTTAGCTTCGTCACAAATCCTCTCGCCAGTGACACTAGAGAGCAAATCTATTACCTGCTCGTCAGTCACTGATGGACTAGCAATCATACTAGCGATATCAACATCTTCCACACACTGCGAAAACACAGCCAACAATTCAGACCAAACCTTCAATTCACCTTTTCCGTTAGCAATACTAAAAACAGCATTGGCATAAGGTCGAGCGATTGTAATTGCTTCAGCCATTCATCATTTCCTCTAGATCCGACTTACCAATTCGTTTAACAAATCGGTATGTGCATTTTCATCAATCTCGCGGCCCAGAATCTTCGCTGCACCCGCTACCGCAATACTGCCAACTTGACTACGAAGCTCATCCTTTGCACGATTTGCTTCTTGTTCTATTTCAGCTTGTGCGGATGTCAAAATACGCTCACCCTCAACCCGGGCAGATTCTTTTGACTCGTCAACAATGTCATTCCCGCGACGCTGTGCTTGCGAAATAATGTCATTCGCTTGCTCCTTCGCTTCATGGATTACTTGTTGTGCTCGCTTTTCAGCCAATTCTTGCTCATGGCGGCCACGTTCGGCAGCTGCCAAGCCTTCTGCAATTTTTTTAGTCCGTTCTTCGAGCGCCTGCATAATTGGCGGCCAAACGTACTTCATGCAGAAAGCAATGAAAATTGCGAAAGCAATTGCTTGACCAATCAAGGTTGCATTCATATTCATGCTAATACCTCTTTATTTATCGCAGTAATCTCTAGACAACTGCAAATAAAACATACATAGACAAACCAACAGCAATCATTGGCACCGCATCAACAAGACCGGCAACCAAGAAAAAGTTTGTACGTAACATTGGCACTAATTCAGGTTGGCGTGCAGCAGCTTCCAGGAAGCGACCACCTAATAAACCAACACCAATTGCTGCACCTAGTGCACCTAAACCAGCCATTATTGCGCCTGCAATGTAAACTAAACCCATATCCATTTTCTTCTCCTAACTAATATCTAAATACTAAAAAACTAAAAATAAAACCTATTAAAACTTAATGATGTTGATGCGCCATATCAATGTAAACAACAGTCAGAACCATAAATATAAAAGCTTGTAACGTAATGATCAGTATATGGAAAATGGCCCATCCTACTTGAAGCAAACCCGCTACAGAACCTAACATCAATCCTGCACCATACATGGTAGCGATCAGAATAAAGACCATCTCACCAGCGTACATATTCCCGAATAATCGCAGTCCTAATGAAAATGGCTTCGCTAGTAAAGTCACCGTCTCTAGTACCAGGTTAATCGGTAATGCCATTTTACCAAAAGGTTCGAAAGCAAGTTCACCGAGGAAACCGCCCGTACCTTTAATCTTAAAGCTGTAATACAGCATTAAAATAAAGACGACTAATGCCATACCCATGGTTGCATTGGGATCAGTACTAGGTACTATTTTGAAAAAGACATCATGGGGATCTGCACCGAATAGCGCTGCGCCTTGGGCAACAGCTAATGGCAAGATATCTACTGGAATTAAATCCATTAAATTCATCAGAAAAACCCAAACAAAAATCGTCAGCGCAAGTGGCGCCACTAGATCATTTTTACCGCCGGTGAATGAACCTCGAACTGTATCATTGATGAACTCGATGATCATTTCAGCGAAATTTTGGACCGGAGAGGGGACGTCCGTTGAAATTGTTTTGGCAACACTGCGGAAGAACCACATCATTGCCGTACCCAAAATCACCGACATTAACATCGTATCGACATTGATTGCCCAAAAACCCATTTGAGCCGCTTCTTGAGAAGATGTTGCAAACCCCATTTCACCAGAAGGTTGCCATGTGCCCGTTGATGTTTCTATCTGTTTTTCACCAAACGTAAGATTCTGTAGATGATGCTTGATATAACTTGAGGTGGTAATCGATGATTCACTTGCCATTTTTGGTCTTAAGCCCGATTATAATGTCCGAATAACACGACGGTTTGTGCCACAACAAAGCCTGCTAGTAACATCTCGGCTGATACAAAAACCAAAAATCCGATAGCAAACAATACGATGGTTAGTACCCAACGCTCTGCGACACAGCGATATGCTCTGCCTAAATTCATACTCGCATCTGCTCTTGCAGTTTTTGCTGCTGCAAACAAATGCCATCTTTGTAACAAGGAATTACTAATTGCAATACCACCGCCGTATAGGTAGGCAATACATACTAGAAGACTCCCTTGCCAAACAAAAACTATTAAAACTGTTACTACCAAAGTGACGCTCTGCCATTTCAGCAGAAGATCGATAGGTTCTGCCCTAACTAATCTATCGCTCGGTTTCACTGAGTTTCTATTCTTACCTAGATAAACCGTGGCATTATATAGATCTGCTGATTACGGGGTCAATCAAAATAGTTGATTTATTTTATTTTTTTAACTATCTTTTTCAAATCAGCCACATCCGTATAATCAATAACCAGTTTACCTTTACCACTGGCTGTATGTTTAACCGAAAAACGATGATCTAACTTCTCACTAATGAGTTGTTCTATTTTTTCCAGTTCAGCTAGTAATGAATCTTCATATTGCGGATTTTCTTTTACAGGCCTTAGCATGCGGCGAATCAATTGTTCCGTTTCACGAACTGACAAACCTCGCTCAACGATACCTAGCGCGGTGTCAGACTGGAGCTCTCCATCCAACGGCAATAATGCTCGAGCATGGCCCATTTCTAAATCACAATTCTCAACTAGCCGTTTTACGTCTTCATTCAAATTTCTTAATCGCAATAGGTTTGAAACTGCCGCCCGAGAACGGCCAACGGCTTGTGCCGCTTCTTGATGAGTTAGCGAAAACTCTTCACGCAAACGATGTAGGGCATTGGCCTCTTCCATTGGGTTTAAATTTTCACGTTGAATATTTTCAATCAGTGCCATTGCAATCGCGTTACGATCGGGAACATCTCGAACTAGAGCTGGAATCGTAGCCATGCCGACTAATTGACATGCCCGCCAGCGCCGCTCACCTGCAATAATTTCATAATGGCCATCTACAGTCGGTCTGACGACAATGGGCTGTACCAAACCTTGGACTCGAATTGAGTCGGCCAATTCATCCAGAGACTCCTGAGACATGTCTACCCGTGGTTGATATTTACCAGGCCGTATTCTGTCAAGCGGGAAGTATTGTAAGCTGTCACTAATGCTGCCATCTTGGTGGTCCACATCGGCCAGCAAAGCATCCAGTCCTCGTCCTAACCCTCTTTTTTTAGTTGCCATTACATTCTACCTAACCTAGACATCTTAACTTTTTTCTCGTCGCATAAATTCACTGGCCAACGCCATATAAGCAATTGAACCGCGAGATGAACGATCATAGCTTACCACGGGAATACCGTGACTTGGCGCCTCGGCCAAGCGAACATTTCTGGGGATAATTGAATGGAAAACTTTTCTATCGAAGTGATTAATCAACTGTCTTGATACTTGATTCGACAAATTATTTCGCGCATCAAACATTGTTCTCACTAAACCTGTGACTTCTAATGTTGGGTTAGCTCGTTGTTTGATTCGTTCAACTGTTTTCAATAATGAAGACAGGCCTTCTAAAGCATAGTACTCACATTGGATTGGAACAATTACGCCTTTTGAGGCAACTAGCGCATTCAATGTCAACATACTCAGCGATGGCGGACAATCTATTAAAATATAATCATAGTCAGGTCGCACAAGTTCTAAAGCCACTCTTAAACAATGTTCACGCTGCTCGACATCAAGCAACTCTATTTCAGCAGCCGTTAAATCAGAGTTAGTGGGAACCACGTCGAAAGAAAAACCATCACGCTTTACAATAACATCTGCTGCGCTAGCTTCACCCATCAACATATCGTAACTGCTTTTTTCAAGCGTTGCTTTGTCAATGCCACAGCCCGTGGTTGCATTGCCTTGTGGATCCAAATCAATGAGTAATACCTTTTTTGCATTTTCAGCTAAAGATGCTGCCAAATTAACGGTGGTCGTGGTTTTCCCGACCCCGCCTTTTTGATTTGTTACAGCAAAAACATTACCCATTGAAACAACCTTCTGTTTGGATCATCACACTAGCTTTTCATTAACTCGACCAAATGCCGTTGCCTGTCAGAACCCGGCACATCTATGACATGAATCGCTTGAAGCGAAAAGTCATCCCCGATTGCCCCTAGTTCTGATTCAGGGTACACCCCTTTCATCAGCAATAGCTTGCCCGCATGATGGCAGTGTCTACCCGTTAAATCAATAATGTCGCTAATTGTCGAAAAAGCTCGCGCAGTCACTAGATCAAACTGCGGCAAATTAGCGTCCTCAATCCGCGCATGGAACACCGTCACATTTTCCAGCCTTAGCTCCGCTTTCACTTGATGTAGAAAACGCGTTTTTTTAGAATTACTGTCTAGCAGTGTTACCGATAAATCAGGTCTTGCTATTGAAAGTGGAATACCGGGTAATCCACCGCCTGAACCAACATCTAATAAGCTGTTACCAGAGAGATAAGGCAAAATTGCCAAGCTGTCTAGCAGGTGACGGCTTACCATTTCGTCTATATCGCGAACAGAAGTTAAGTTATAAACCTTATTCCATTTAGCCAGTAACGAAACATAGTCTAATAGCTGCTGCTGTTGCAGATCTGATAACGTCAATGCTAAACCATCACATCCTTGCTGAATTTGTTGCAGCAGTGACGCCACCTTTAACTAGCTTCACTTTGAGCACGCTTTATATGTACCAATAGTAGTGAAACCGCCGCCGGTGTTACACCAGAAATACGAGATGCCTGCCCAAGACTGTTGGGTCTTGTATCGGCTAACTTTTCTCTAACCTCATTAGAAAGGCCTCTGACAATAGCATAATCAATATTATCTGGTAGAGCAGTGGTTTCATGGCGCTTCAAGCGATCAATTTCATTTTGTTGCCGATGAATATAGCCTGCATATTTGGTTCGAATCACAACCTGCTCAGCCACAAGGTTATCAACAGTCTGCTCTTCTCCCATCAAGGTCAATAGACCGGCATAATCCACACTCGGCCGGCGTAATAAATCCATGGCAGTGCTGGCCTTTTTCAATGGTTCACCTAATACAGATTCAGCGACAACCTGATCTGTTTTCTCTGGGCTGAACATCACTGCCTCCAAACGTTGGATTTCAGCTATCACAGCTTCTTGCTTCTTATTAAAGATTGACCAACGAGCATCATTGACCAAACCAAGCTCACGGCCTTTTGGCGTTAAACGTAAATCAGCATTATCTTCACGCAACAGCAATCGATACTCTGCTCGGCTGGTAAACATACGATAAGGTTCTTGTGTCCCAGAAGTAATCAAATCATCAATCATTACACCAATGTAAGCCTCATCGCGACCGGGTGACCATTCAGTCATTCCACGTACCTGCAATCCGGCATTTAAACCAGCAATCAAGCCCTGCGCGGCCGCTTCCTCATAGCCCGTTGTGCCATTAATCTGACCGGCAAAGAATAAACCCGCCATGTGTTTTGTTTCTAACCATGGTTTTAAGTCGCGAGGATCAAAGTAATCATACTCAATTGCATAACCAGGCCTTGTTATATGAGCATTTTCAAGCCCTTTCATCGACTTCACAATCTGATATTGCACATCAAATGG
>JBLIIN010000030.1:0-12612 GCA_047635075.1 Methylophagaceae bacterium
ATCACCAGGGCAACAACACTGCCTTCTTCTACCCCTTCCACAAGCAATGTTTTAAGACATTGCTCCGCAGTGACTTTCATAAAGTCACAAACTTGCTCAATCGTATGTTGTTTGGGAGTGTCGACAGCGGTCATGGATTGAGATGGCTCAGGGCGGGCACCTTCCGGTGAAACTGCCTCAGCTAATTCAATGTTGGCGGCATATTGGCTCTTATTACTAAAGGCAATAGCATCTTCACCAGAACTGGCAAGGACATGAAACTCGTGTGATGCATGTCCACCGATACTACCTGTATCAGCTAATACAGCACGAAAATTTAAGCCCATACGCTTAAATATACGGGAGTAGGCCACAAACATGTCATCGTAAGTTTGTTGAAGTGATGCATGGTCCAGATGAAAGGAGTAAGCATCTTTCATCAGAAACTCACGCGCACGCATTAAACCGAATCGGGGTCGAATTTCATCACGAAATTTAGTTTGAATCTGGTAAAAGGTAATGGGTAGTTGTTTGTAGCTGCGAATTTCTTGGCTAACTAAATCAGTAATAACCTCTTCGTGTGTTGGGCCATAACAAAACTCGCGGTTATGGCGGTCAGTGACACGCAGTAGCTCTGGACCATACTTTTCCCAACGCTTGCTCTTTTGCCATAATTCAGCAGGTTGAATCGACGGCATTAAGAGTTCCTGAGCCCCCGCTTTTGCCATTTCTTCACGCACGATGGCTTCCGCTTTTCGAAGTACCTTCAAACCCATCGGCAACCAGGTGTATAAACCTGATGCTAAGCGACGAATTAAACCTGCTCTGAGCATGAGCTGATGACTGATAATTTCGGCATCGGCCGGGGTTTCTTTTAAAGTGGCTATAAGGACTTGTGAACTGCGCATATCCGGGGTGAGATCCTGTTAAATAATGTTAAGAAAGGGCTTAAAGTGATGAGGCATTAAAAGGTTTGATGGTTCCAACCCCAGTTTTGTCGTTCAGAGTCGGTCATACTGATGTATATGCGATCACCGGGAATAGATGTTTGGTCAGACACAAGCTGACACAAGACATCAGCAAAGGTTGATCTTTCGGCAGGTAAACCTAAGGCTCTGTAATCTAAAAATGCCAGAGGAGAACTACTACCTCCCATCAGCATATGCGGATTGTAATCCGTGCTGACCATTACATAAGTTTCTTGTTTTCCCGTCGCTTCACTGACCACACGACTGGCTTCTTTCAATAAGGCGACTTCATCGTCGATCACTTGGTTTGTAACAATATTTAGGTAGGGCATAGTAGGTTCCTTATTCGCAATGTGTTTGAATTTCTTGACTGAGTTGCTGCATTTTTTTTTGGCGTTCTATTTCATCAATACGGTCATATTCACCATCGAGACCTTTTATTAACCCGATGGGATTGTCTTGATATTTCTTAAGGTTGCTCTTAATGGCATCACAGTTTTTTAATGTAGTACGGATTTTTTCGGCTTCTTGTTGGCGCTCTAGTTGTGTTTGTTTTTTTACCTCAGCATCAACAGCTTGTTGTTCAATTAATTGATCTAAGCTTTCTTGAAATTGAGCGGGGTCAACAACAGGACCAGGGCGTGTTCTGATGATATCCGCTTCTCTATCATCAGGCGCTTGCTGAGAAAAATTAACTTGACCTATATCATCTAACCATTTGTAGGCAATGGTGGCATTTGCCGTATTATACAAAGATAGAACAGCAATAATAGAACAGCAGCACTTCAAGTAACGCATAAGCATTAGTTGGCCCCCCGAACAATAAAACTTAATTTTACGTTAAAGTTGTGGAACATAACATGTCTGAGTTGCCAAACCGCTTCGAAAAACACATAGAAGTGATTGAAAAAGGCAGGTTTGCAGTCGATTTGTTGGCAGAGAAGACCACCTTATCTAAGCAGCTTATTAAACAATTAATGAAAAAAGGCGCAGTCTGGCAGTCAGTGGGTAAAAAGACACAAAGGCTTCGTCGGGCTAAAAAAATATTGAAGCCCGACACACAGCTACACTTATACTACGATAAATCGGTAATAGAACGTACGCCACCCACACCACTGCTAATAAGTGATGAGCAACATTACAGTATCTGGAATAAACCTTATGGATTGCTATCGCAAGGCTCTAAATGGGGTGATCATTGCACAATAACGCGCTGGGCAGAACAGCACTTATTACCTCAGAGAAATAGCTTCACTGTCCATCGTTTGGATCGGGCTGCAAATGGCTTGATTATTGTTGCGCATGAGAAAAAAGCTGCTGCCGCGTTGTCAGGGTTATTTCAACAACGTGATGTTGAAAAACGTTATCGAATATGGGTACATGGCCAGTTTCAGAATACGGAATCGCAACAGAATCCCATTACAGTAGACAAAGAAATTGATGGTCGACAGGCCAAAAGTCATTTCATCTTCTTACGCTACGATGGTGAACAAAACCGTTCTTTGCTAGAAGTTAGAATAGACACAGGACGAAAGCACCAAATTAGGAATCACAGTGCATCGATAGGCTTTCCTGTCGTTGGCGATCGTTTGTATGGCACTGAAGATGTCAAGGAAGATTTACAGTTAACCGCCTACTATTTGGCCTTCAACTGTCCTTTTAGCCAACAGTCAAAAGTGTTTGAATTAGAGAGCAGAGATTGAAAAATAACATTTAAAAGCGTAAGTTATCAACTATTAGGCCCACAATAAAAGGCGTAGTAAATGAGTGATTCTAAACAAAATAAGAATTGGACAGATGCCGAATGGCTAGCCGCAGGAAATAGAAATAGACGTGCAGGAGAGAGACGTGAAGTTGAAGATAGACGAGAGATGATTCGATTTGACTTAGAACAAGGCGACCATCGAAGTTACCATGATAGGCGCGCCAGTAGCAATGCTTAGCCACCGTGCTTTTTAAAGCCTAATCCTTAGATAAAATGCGGGGCAGATAACAAGCTTGACTGAGTCCTCTTGCTGTCAAGAATATTAACAAAGCGGCCCAAAGTCCATGGTTGCCGTAAGACTCAAGAAAAACCCAAGCAGGAAAATAGCAACAAAAAGTCGAAAACAACATAGTGTTACGCATTTCTACGCTCAGCATGGCACCAATAAAAATCCCATCGAACAAGTAACTCCAAACGGCCAATATCGGCGCCAAAATCAGCCAGGGCAAGTATTGTTCAGCTGCAGTAACGACTTCAGGTATCGACGTTAGCAATCTGATAATATTGGCACCAAATAAGCCATAGCTGAGGCTAAATAATGTAGCAATGGCGAATGACCAAATAGTGGCATAGAAAATACCTTGTTTTAGTAACGCTCGGTTTCCAGAACCAATTGCTTTACCCGTGATTACTTCTGCTGCATTCGCAAAACCATCTAAAAAGAATGCCATAAAGGTGATAAAGTGCAATAAAATAGCATTGGCCGCTAAAGTGATATCACCTTGTTTGGCACCTTGAGCTGTAAAAAATCCAAAGCAAAAGATGAGGCACAAGGTGCGTATAAAAATATTGCCATGTAGGGTCAACATCGAGGCTAAAGTGAAGGATGACTTATTACTGGCTATTGGGATTAAGGGGGAATGGTGTTTTGTGATGACAAAATAGGCGAAAACGAGACCCATGTATTCCGCAATGACTGAGGCAATAGCCACGCCCTCAATAGCAAGATTTAATATTGATACAAATAAGATATCTAAAATGATGTTGCTGATATTAACAATGAGAACTAACCACAGCGCAGTTCGGGTTTCAGCTTGTCCTATAAGCCAACCTAAAATGACATAATTAGCCAGAATAGCCGGCGAGCTCCATATCCGAATCGCAAAGTACTCTTGCCCAAAATGGCGCACTTGGTCGCTGCTCTCAATAATGGAAAAAGCGAATTTTGACAATGGGTATTGCAACAGCAATAACAAGACAGCAATGGCAAAGGCGAATATTAATGATTTTTGTAAAATGGAATGACTTTCAGCTTTATCAGCTCGGCCTGACGCTTGAGCAGTTAGGCCCGTTGTGGCCATCCTGAGAAAACCAAATCCCCAAAATAAAAAACTAAATATTAAAGTGCCAACCGCCACAGCGCCGACATAATGCGGCGCATTAAGATGACCAACTACCGCCGTATCAACAATACCTAGTAGTGGAACAGAGATGTTAGCGACAATCATTGGGCCAGCAATTTTCCAGATTGTATAATGGCTGACTGGCGTTATTTGAGAGGAAGGAGACATAGTTAGTTCTGGTGTATGTATTCGAAATTTAAGACGTTAGTTTAACGGTCGCAGTGTTAAAGGCACAGTAATAATTGTTTCGTGATAGTCAGATGCAGGTAGATATCCAGATATAAACGATGTAGATTACCGGACATGATTGAGTGGATTAGCTTCGCCATTATTGGCATTTTTGCAGGATTAAGCGCAGGTCTTTTAGGACTCGGGGGGGGATTAATTAGCGTCCCTGCCTTGTTGTATGTGTTCAAGTTCATGGGAATGCCCAGTTCTCACCTGATGCATATTGCTGTCAGTACATCACTGATGGCGATTGTCGTGACATCATTCTCTTCTTTGATAGCGCATCATCGCCGACAGAATGTCGACTGGCCAGTAATGCGGGAGTTGTCAATTGGACTGGTTATCGGTGGGTTTTTAGGGGCCTATTCTGCGACATTATTTAGCAGCGAAATACTACAACGAATTTTTGCGGTATATGCATTTTTAATGTCGATACGCTTATGGAGTTCAGTGCCCAAATTAACTCAGTCTGCAACGTTATTAACACAACCAACAATGTTGATATCGGGCACTATTTTTGGCAGCATATCCACAATTGTAGGAATGGGGGGCGGAACAATGATTGTTCCCTATTTACTCATTGCAGGTAAAACAATTCAGCGGGCAATTGGAACTTCAGCAGCCTGTGCATTTCCCATTGCTATAGCCGGTGTACTCGGCTTTGTGTTGTACGGAGAAAAACTTGAGACCGAGAACCTATGGCAAATGGGCTATGTTAATTGGCAGGCTTTTCTAGGGCTGATTAGTACGAGTATTCTATTCGCACCGGTTGGCGCGAAATGGGCGGAAAAATTACCTATGAAACTATTAGAGAAACTATTCTCTTTAGTTCTAATGGCAGTTTCAGCATCATTATTTTTTGGTTAACATGAGGACATTAATATGAATAAGTGGGTTTGTCTTGTTTGTGGTTTTATTTACGACGAAGAAAAAGGGCTACCAGAAGAGGGGATTGCTCCGGGAACACGCTGGGACGACATTCCTGAGGACTGGTTGTGTCCGGAGTGTTCTGTGGGTAAATCAGATTTTGATATGGTGCCATTGGGTGAATAAAGACTGCATGACTGTTTTCAGTTTAATCGGACACTAAACTCTTGTATAATCATCGGTTTGATTATTGGTTTATTTGGAGCATTACATTATGAATCTTGACCGAGTCGGTTCAGGCAAAAACTTACCTGAAGACATCAACGTTATCATCGAAATTCCTTCACATTCAGATCCAGTAAAATATGAAGTTGATAAAGAAACGGGTGCGCTTTTTGTTGATCGCTTCATGAATACGGCTATGTTTTATCCTTGTAACTATGGATATGTGCCTCACACATTGTCTGACGACGGTGACCCCGTGGATGTCTTAGTGATGAGCCCTTATGCCTTAATCAGCGGCTCGGTTGTGCAATGTCGTCCAGTTGGCATGCTAAATATGACCGACGAGGCCGGCGAAGATGCCAAGATTATTGCAGTACCACATGACAAAATGTATGACGATGTTAAAGATATCGGTGATGTCCCGGAGCGTTTAAAATCGCAGCTGTCTCATTTCTTTGAACATTACAAAGATCTCGAGCCAAACAAGTGGGTCAAAATAGCAGGGTGGGTGAGCATTGACGAAGCTAAAGCTGAAATTCTAAACAGTCTGGCGCGTTACGAAGCGGCTGAAGCCGTTAAGTTAAAATCTTAATCTAGTCAAAGTGAGCATAATGTTAATGGAGGTCTGGCCACAAGTTAGATTTGCCGATGTCTTGTTTAAGGGTGGTGAGCGGCGATGACAACTTGGGTACTACAAGGCCAATTACTGACTACATCAGCAACACATCAGATTGCTGAACAGTTGCTGGGGAAAGTTGAGGAAAGGACCCATTTTCATCTCATTCAATCCGAAAAGCAGCTCGATCTTTTACAGTTACAAACACTCCGTGAACAATATGATTTCGATATCAATGTGATACCAGAATTATTTGTTCCAAATGAAGCCGCTTTATTGGTAACGGACATGGATTCGACACTGATTAGTATTGAATGTGTTGATGAAATCGCTGACTTTATTAATGCTAAACCGCAAGTGTCAGCAATCACTGAAGCTGCAATGCGAGGTGAAATTGATTTTGAAACCTCTCTACGTCAGCGTGTTGCTTTGTTAGAGGGACTCGATGTGTCAGTTTTGGAACAGGTGTTTGAACAACGTCTGAGCTTAAACCCGGGCGCAGAAATAATGCTGGCGGGATTAAAGGAAAAAGGAATTAAAACAGCGTTAGTCTCAGGTGGCTTTACTTTCTTTACGGAACGTTTAAAGCTGCAATTAGGTCTAGATTACACGCTGGCTAATGTCTTGGGTCAACACAGGAGTAAGTTGACAGGAGAAATAGAAGGCAGTATCTGTGGTGCTCAAGCCAAGGCTGATTTCTTATTACAACAATGTAAAAATTTAGGGTTGTCGCCAACGCAAGCTGTTGCAATGGGGGATGGTGCAAACGATTTATTAATGATGCAAGAAGCAGGATTGAGTGTTGCATATCATGCAAAGCCAACCGTTCAGTCTCAGGCTTCAACAAGATTAAATTACTGTGGCTTGAATGGGGTATTAGGGCTGTTGCAGTCAGACTTTAACTAGCACGCGCTTGAAATTGGCGACACAATCCCCACATAGGTTAACAACGAACAAATATTTTATTAAAAGAGGTAGTATCATGGATGTAATGGACAGAATTAAGCAGGCAATTGAGTCAAACAATATCATTTTGTTTATGAAAGGTACCCCAGACTTTCCACAATGTGGCTTTTCTAGTCGATCATCAGCAGCATTAACAGAATGTGGCCAAGAGTTTGCGTTCATTAATGTATTGGCTGAACCAGAAGTACGTGAAAACTTACATCGTTACGCTGATTGGCCCACTTTCCCGCAATTGTATGTTGGGGGTGAACTTGTGGGTGGATGCGACATTGTGATGGAGCTTTACGAATCAGGTGAGCTTAAGTCAATGGCTGAACAAGCGAGCAAATAATCAAAATGAGTGACGAACAAGAACATGGGTGGAATAGTGAAAATGGGTTAAGTGTTTCACCTGTTAAGCCGGATTTAAAACATCCGCCCAAGTACCGAGTGCTGATGTTGAATGATGACTACACGCCAATGGACTTTGTGATAGAAATACTAGAGGGGTTATTCAGTATGGCTCATGAGAGTGCGACCCGTACAATGATGCAAGTGCACACAGAAGGATCGGCTCAATGTGGCGTTTATACGTTTGAAATTGCGGAAGCAAAAGTAGAACAAGCAAACAGTTACGCTCAACAACACGGGCACCCTTTGCAATGCACAATGGAAGAAGATTAAAAACTGAGTAAAATCTAAGAGGCCAAACAATGTTAAGTAAAGAGTTAGAACAAACACTAAGTCAAGCATTCAGTCATGCGAGGAAGTCTGCGCATGAGTTTTTGACCGTCGAGCACCTACTCTTAGCCTTGTTAGAAAATGGCCAGGCACTGGCTGTTTTGAAAGTTTGTGACGTTAATATTACGACGTTAAGACAAGAGTTAGCCGATTTTTTAGCCGACAATTTACCAACATTATCAGAAGAAAGTGAGCGTGAAACACAGCCTACACTAGCATTTCAGCGTGTTTTACAACGGGCCGTCATGCATGTTCAATCTTCAGGCGGTTCTGAAGTCACAGGCGCTAATGTGCTGGTATCAATTTTCTCGGAACAGCAATCACAATCAGTTTACTTTTTACAAAAACAAGATGTCATGCGGCTTGATGTCGTAAATGCCATCAGTCAAGGAGCAGAGAATGATTTGCTTGAATTACAGTCCGATAATGAAGGAACAAGAAGCGAAGAGGACAGTGAGCAAGAAAGTAAAAACCCTTTAGTGCTTTATACAAGCAATCTAAATAAGCAAGCCTCTGCAGGAAAAATAGATCCACTCATTGGTCGTGAACACGAAATAGAACGTACATTACAAATCCTATGTCGCCGCCGCAAAAATAATCCTTTATTTGTCGGAGAAGCAGGGGTCGGTAAAACAGCCTTGGCAGAGGGTTTAGCAAAACGAATTGTTGAAGGAAATGTACCGGAAATTCTTGAAAATTCCGTTATTTATTCACTTGATATGGGGGCATTGGTCGCAGGTACAAAATACCGTGGTGACTTTGAAAAAAGGCTTAAAGCATTATTACGAGAAATTAAAAAACAGCCTGATGCAATCCTCTTCATCGATGAAATACATACCCTAATTGGCGCGGGTTCTGCCGGCAATTCAGCGATGGATGCTGCGAACTTACTAAAACCGTTATTGGCGTCAGGTGAGTTAAAATGCATGGGGTCAACGACATACCAAGAGTACCGAGGTATTTTTGAACATGATCATGCGTTGACGCGCCGTTTCCAGAAAATTGACGTGCCAGAACCATCAGTTGAAGAAGCTAAACAAATTCTTAAAGGTATCAAAGCAGGGCTAGAAGAACATCATAATGTCCGATACAGTTCGGCTGCTATTGAGCAAGCTGTTGAATTATCTGATCGCCATATTAACGATCGATACCTACCTGATAAAGCAATTGATGTACTGGACGAAGTCGGTGCGGCGCAGCGTATTTTACCTAAATCAAAACGCAAGAAAAGAATTGGGGTTGTTGATATTCAAAATATCGTAGCCAAGATTGCCCGTATACCAGCTAAGACGGTCAATAATGCTGATAAAGACAGTCTAAGAAATCTTGAGAAAAACCTCAAACATGTTATTTTCGGTCAAAGTGATGCGATTGCTGCTTTAGCATCTGCCATTAAAATGGCCAGATCTGGCTTAGGCAACCCCGAACGTCCGACAGGTGCTTTTCTATTCACCGGCCCGACCGGTGTTGGTAAAACAGAAGTAACACGTCAGTTAGCCCATAACCTCGGCGTAGATTTAATACGTTTCGATATGTCTGAATATATGGAGAGTCATACGGTATCGAGATTGATCGGTGCGCCACCCGGATATGTTGGTTACGAGCAAGGTGGTTTACTAACAGAGGCAATTAGCAAACAGCCTCACGCGGTCTTGCTACTAGATGAAATTGAAAAAGCCCACCCAGATGTCTTTAACTTACTACTCCAAGTTATGGATCACGGTACATTAACGGACAACAACGGCCGTAAAGCGGATTTCCGCCATGTTATTCTAGTGATGACCAGTAACGCAGGCGCCCATGAGATGGGGCGCTCCTCAATGGGCTTTACGCAACAGAATCATCAAGCCGATGGAATGGCGGTTATTAAACGTGCCTTCACACCTGAATTCCGTAATCGATTGGATGGCATTATTCAATTTAAAGCGCTGACCAAAGAAGCGATATTACGTGTTGCTGATAAAGCGGTACTAGAACTCGAAATGTTACTTCATGATAAGCAAGTCACATTAGAAATTGATAATGATGCCCGACAATGGCTAGCCGACAATGGTTATGATGTCAGTATGGGAGCTAGACCAATGGCAAGGTTAGTACAAGAAAAAATCAAACGTCCACTGGCTGACGAATTACTTTTTGGTCAGTTAAGTAAGAAAGGTGGGCACGTTCGTGTTGTGCTTAATGAAGGTGAATTAGAACTCGAGTTCGAGAACGAGATAGAGTCTGTTTAAGTGTGTCATTTACTTGGATTAGATAGTGTCTACTATCGCTTAAAATTGAGCGAAAGTCTCAATATTAAAACTTGACAAACTTAGAGTTATTCACTTTCTGTCCTAGACAACATCATTAAACTATTAAAAAGTCACGCTAAGCCATTGATTAATAAAAAGCTGTTTCTAACCTATTGATTAATATGGGATTAGCAGTTGTGGTTAAAAAGTAACCAATGTAGGCTGAAGGGCCTATATATGAATAGTTTCCTGACCGAGAATAGAGTTAACCACAGAGTTATCCACAGAAATTGTGAGTAACTTTACAGTTTTGTGACAAAGTTCCAAAAAGTCGAAATATTTTTATAGTTCAATGCCTTTTTGAGCCTGAATACCTGCTCTAAAGGCATGTTTTACGTCTTCAATACGACTTACAGTATCACCGGCTTCAATCACAGCCTCAGGCGCACCGCGACCAGTTATGATGACATGTTGCATAGCCGGGCGTTGTGCAATGTCATTCAAAACGGCATCGGTATCTAGATACCCCATTTTGAGTACAATGTTTAACTCATCCAACAAGATGACCTTGACATTGGGGTCTTTTAATAAGTTTTGACAAACTAACCAGCCGGCTTCGGCAGACTTAACATCCTGTTCTAAGTTTTGCGTATCCCAAGTAAACCCATCGCCCATGACATGATAAGCAACTTCATCAGGAAAGCGCCTAAAAAAAGCTTCCTCGCCGGTACTAAATGACCCTTTAATGAACTGTACGACGCCAACCTGCATATTATGTCCTAGTGCGCGCGCCACCATGCCAAAGCCTGATGAGCTCTTACCCTTACCATTGCCTGTAATCACCAACAGCAGACCTTTGTCTTTATCGGCTTTTTGAACTTGCTCATCCACCACGGATTTTTGACGTTTCATTCTTTTTTGATGACGATCTGATTGCGTATCTGACATAAAGAACCTCATTATAGGATTAGCCAGGTCAGCAGTCTGACCTGGCTATTTTTTAATTAATCGTATTGTAATGCAAAACCCACATAAGCGTTGGCACCTAGTGCTTGAAAACCAAAGGCGGGTTCATAGGTTTTATCGGCAATATTTTCAATTCTAGAGAATAAAAGAACATGCGAATTGAGGCGATAATTTACAGCCAAATTTAGGGTGGTATAGCTGCCCATATCCGTTCGGCTACCCGCGCCATCAATATCCTTCCAGCTACCAATATGTAATAGCGTAACATTTAAGTTCAATGCGCTTATAGGGTTGTAATTTATTTCTGCGCTAGCCTTA
Organism: Methylophagaceae bacterium; assembly: GCA_047635075.1. Classification (GTDB taxonomy): domain Bacteria; phylum Pseudomonadota; class Gammaproteobacteria; order Nitrosococcales; family Methylophagaceae. Next base: position 11,193 of record JBLIIN010000030.1, read on the forward strand.
TGTTTTGGTCGACGCAATAGCAGCTGATCATTGTCATCCTTGGGACTGGTGAAGGTATGTGACAAAGCAAAGTCCAGTTGCTCTGCTAGCGCTATCTGCATACTGGTTTCGACGCCCTCAATATTGGCTTCATCACGGTTAATGGGGGTGCTATCAAAACTAGGTAAGAAAACAGTGACGATGAGATCGTCAATATCTGATTTAAAGTAACTGACCTTGGTCGAGACTTTATCTTGCCAAAAGAGGTTCGACAGACTGATCTCCCAATCTGTGCTGGTTTCTGGTTTTAAATTTGGATTGCCTGAAAAAGCAGTGCCAAAATTATTAGGCGTGAAACCTGCTATGTTAAATAAGCTAGGTACTTTGAAGCCTGTGCCATATGCAGCAGTCAAACGCGTAGTCGTATTAAGTTGATAATTTAAACTTGCACGATAAGTGGTTTCAGGATCAAAATCGTCTGTATCATCATGGCGTAGCCCCAAAGTTAAATTGATATCGGGTCTTAAGGTGATTTGATCTTGTAAATAGACTGATTTTGTTTTGCGTTCAGCCCGTGTGCGTTGTTCAATAATAAAGTCACCAAAATTACCCCCAAAGCGCGTCTCCCCCTCAGAATCCATTTTTTCTTTTTCAACGTCGAAACCCAGTGTGATGACATTGTTAGCCAGAAAATGGAAATCATTTTGCAGGCTAAGCTTGTCTTTTTTGCCGTCAAAGTTGGTTGCAACGAGGTTTTCCGTTGTTAATAGTCGTTCATCTCTATTTTTCCTTTCAATATCCGTGTGACTCAATGACAAACTAGGTTGCCATTGACCATTGAGCAGAGCACCTCTAAACACGGCACTCAGAAATAATTGGTCATTTCGGTTATTCGCATCGAGATCATCGGCAAGAAACGCATCAATATCAACATTAGCTCTGCTATATTTGGCATTGAAAGTAGCGTTAAATTGGTCAGAAGGCGTTAAGTTAAATCTCAGTGATAAGGTTTCGTTGTCGTAGCCATCATCATCACGCGGGCCATTTGTAGCAGATAAACGTTTTTTGGCGGCAATGCTTTCACCATCTGTTTCAAAGCCACTGTATTGGGCTGAATAACTAATTAAATCAGTCGAGCCAGATAGGCTAATAACTTCTCTTTGCGTTTGATTTGAACCTAGTTCGACTTTAGCTGAGACGGTTAATTTCCCTCTACCTTGTTTGGTTCTAATTTGAATCACACCACCGATGGCATCTGAACCATATAATACGCTTTGAGCGCCTTTGACAATTTCAATTTGTTCGACGTCATCGAGTAGTAAATTAGCGAAGTCAAAAGCACCATTAGGCGAGCTAGGATCGTTAATTTCAATGCCATCTATTAAGACTAAAACATGGTCAGAGTTGCTACCTCGCATGAAAACTGAAGTTTGAGAGCCGT
>JBLIIN010000031.1:0-12419 GCA_047635075.1 Methylophagaceae bacterium
GACACCCTCTTTGCCCAACGAAAAAACCTGTTGTCACCTCGTTTCCTTAAGCTAGTTTTCGACATTCTTAAGTTCAATCGTCATGCCAAAGCATTAATTAATGATGACCAAGCCAACAATCAGCTCACCCTCGGTGAGTTTCTATCTGAACTTCGCATTGGTAGAGCTATGCAGGATGATTATTTACTCCCCATGGCGGCGGCCATTTGGTCTTGTCCCCCTCAGAAAATGCAATCTTTCCCCGCTAAGAGTTTTGCCCAGTTTTTCAATAACCACGGCCTATTAAATGTTCGAGATCGGCCACAGTGGCGCACTGTTCTCGGGGGTAGCCAGCGTTATGTCGATAAATTACTGGCCTCGTTTTCAGGAGAAACGATTGTCAACAATGGCGTTAATAAAATCGAGCGACATGCCGATTCAGTCACCATCACACTCGATGATGGCCAACAACACAATGTCGACCAAGTTGTTATTGCAACTCATGCTGATGACGCTTTATCGCTACTCTCGGCCGCAACAGAACAGGAACATCGTTTATTGTCTTCGTTCCGATATCAAGAAAATGATACCTATTTACATACTGATTCCAAGCTCATGCCTGAGCATCCCAAAGTCTGGTCTTGTTGGAACTATCTTGCGCAACAGAGTGGAGAGACTACGTCTTCCGTGTCTGTGAGTTACTGGATGAATGCACTACAAGGTTTAGACCCCTCACAAGATTACTTTGTTAGCTTAAATCCCATCCATACGATAGACCCGAGTAAAATCATCCGACGTATTAATTACATGCACCCTGTTTTTGATAATGAAGCTATGGCTGCCCAACAACAGCTTGATCAATTACAAGGACAAAATAGGACTTGGTTTGCAGGCAGCTACTTTGGTTATGGCTTTCATGAGGATGCGCTGACTTCCGCTGTTTCAATTGCTAAAAAGTTGAATGTTCCCATCCCTTGGGAACAGACCTAGCGCATGGCTAGTAAATTATTCTTTGGACAAGTCATGCATCAACGTATGTTTCCAATGGCGTATCGATTTGCTTATCGTGTTTTTGGCATACTGATTGATATTGACACAATCGAAAACGAAGCCACATCTCTGCACTGGCTGGGTTTAAATAAGTTTAATCTACTCAGCATCCGAACAAGAGACCACGGACCACGAGATGGAACCGACTGGCGTACATGGGTAGAAAAAACCCTATCTGATGCTGCTATACACGATGTAGCGCGTGTTCAGTTATCCTGTTTCCCACGTGTTTTAGGCTATGGCTTCAACCCGATTGCTGTCTGGTATTGTGACAATTCAAAAGGGCAGACTGTCGCGATTATCAGTGAAGTAAGTAATACCTTCGGCGGTGTCTACCATTACGTCCATCATTCATCTGGAAACAGTTTGCAATGGCCAGTGGAATGTCATGCTGACAAGCGTTTTCACGTCTCTCCATTTATTGACATGAATCAACAATACCATTTTAAATTCAGTCAATCTGAATCAGATTTCGGTATCTTGATTAATGAATATCAAAATGAAAAGCTTCACTTTATTGCATCACAAAATGCTGACATCAAAGAACTGAACGATCGGCATCTGCTCAAGGCTTTTTTTATGATGCCGATGATGTCGTTCAAAATTATGTTCATGATCCACTGGCATGCATTCAAAATATGGGTGCGTGGTGGAAAGTTTCACTCCTATGACGAAAAACAACCAGAGGTCAAAAGCGAATGGATAGTCAAAACGCGGAAATAAGGTTATTACCTGATCCAAGCGCACCGATAGCAATTAAACTGCTCTATCGAGTATTGTCCAATTGTGAGCAGGGACGGCTCCATATTACTACTGATAATGAGACTTACCTTATCGACGGTAAGCAGAGTGGACCTAATGCGAACATCACTATTCATCATGCTGTTAAAATCATCAAAAAACTAGGTAGTGACGGTGATATCGGCTTTGCCGAGGCCTATATGCAAGGCGACTGGGACACCGATAATTTATCTGATTTTCTTTACTGGGCCACGCTAAACTTAGACGCTTTATCTGCTCACATAGAAGCCAATATTTTTGTCCGCTTATTTAATCGCCTTCGCCATCTTACACGCCGTAATAGTGAACGAGGCAGTCGTCGTAATATCTCAGCACATTATGATCTAGGTAATGATTTTTATGAATTATGGTTAGACTCAACCATGACATACTCCAGTGCGGTCTTCACCGATCCAAGTGATAGCCTAGAGCAAGCGCAAACTCAAAAGTATGAACAATTATTGGTTTCCCTTGATGCAACACCTGGACAACATATTTTGGAAATAGGTTGTGGCTGGGGTGGTTTTGCTGAGCATGCTGCAAAGCAGGGTTATCGGGTGACGGGAATTACCTTATCGACTGAGCAATTGGCATGGGCACAAAAACGCCTCCATAATGCAGGACTGGATGGCCTCGTTAACTTACGCTTGCAAGATTACCGTCATTTAGATGAAAATTTTGACCACATTGTGAGTGTTGAAATGTTTGAAGCCGTTGGAGAGTCCTATTGGCCCGGCTTTTTTGACATGTTATTTTCGCGCCTTAAGCCCGGAGGCAAGATTGCTTTGCAAACAATCACCATTGGTCACCAACACTTTGATCAATACCGACAAAATGTCGACTTTATTCAACGCTATATCTTCCCCGGTGGCATGCTGCCATCCCCTGAAGTTTTTACTCAATATGCTGAACAAGCTGGGCTTGCTGTTAAACAAGCCACTAACTACGCCGCCGATTATGAACGTACTGTTTTACTCTGGCACCAACGCTTTAATAATGTTGTTCATCAAATAGAACAGCTCGGTTACGATAACCAATTTATTCGCATGTGGCGTTACTACTTATCCTATTGTGAAGCAGGTTTTCGTGATGGCCATACTGGGGTTTATCAATACCTGATGGCAAAGGCAAATAACGATGTCTGATTCCAGTCGCTATTGGTTTTATGGTTTGCCCGGGTTGCCTCTAGCGGCGTTAGGCTTACCGTTATACATTTATTTGCCTACTTTCTACGCTGAGCAGCTAGGTCTGGGACTTGCTGCCGTTGGTGCCGCATTATTGATCGCACGGGTCAGTGACGTCATTACTGATCCGATGATCGGTTTATTATCAGATTGGCTACCCTTGCCTTCGCGACGAAAATGGTTAATGGCGATTGCAACACCGCTACTGATTGTCGCTATTTGGGCACTTTTTATCCCACCTGAGAGCAGTGGATTCTATTGGCTTTTGTCTTGGAGCTTACTGGTTTATTTGGCTTGGAGTTTATTGACATTACCTTACACAGCCTGGGGCGCCGAATTATCAAATGATTATGATCAACGTAGCACCATTACGGCGAGTCGTGAAAGCTTTGTTTTAGTGGGTACACTCTTCGCCGCCGCTTTGCCGCTAGCAATGGGAATAGGCAGTAATGCGCCTGGTGAAGCATTAGCCCTGCTGGCTCAGTCTCTAACGTTTCTGCTGCCTGTCACTGTTTTATTGTGTTTGCTAAAAGTCCCTGAATCTAACCGCCGCGCTCAACCTATTCCTTTTCGAGCTGGCTTAGCTTTGTTGAAACAAAACACTTTGTTCACGCGATTATTATTTGCTTATTTTATGAATGGTATCGCTAATGGTCTACCCGCCACTTTGTTTTTACTCTTCGTTAGCTACGTCTTAGTCCTTCCTGAACAGTTTGGTTTATTACTTTCTGCGTATTTTATCAGTGGTTTAATTGGATTACCTATTGGTGTTAATCTCGCCCAACGCTATAATAAACATCGTGTTTGGGGATGCTCAATGCTATGGGCCGTGGCTATTTTTGCTTGGGTTCCGACATTGGGCGCGGGTGACTTTATGTCTTTTCTTATCATTTGTATTTTGGCGGGTTTAAGTCTTGGTATTGACATGGCACTTCCGGCATCAATTCAGGCTGATGTCATTGATCTGGACAGTACAAAGGGAGGGGGGCAGCGAAGTGGCTTCTTTTTCGGCCTTTGGGGTATGGCAACAAAATTATCGCTAGCACTGGCTGTCGGTATCGCTTTTCCCTTATTGGCCTTACTCGGTTTTGATACCCAATCCGCCCCTGCTGATAATAATTTATTTGCTCTTTCTGCACTTTATGGCTTACTGCCCATTCCTTTCAAATTAATAGCCGCATGGACAATATGGCGTTTTCCCTTGGATCGTCAGCAACACCAAGTTTTACAACAGCAACTCAATTGAGGAACCTTATGATGAAAAAAAGCCTCTTAATCTTACTCTCGTTTAGTCTTTTCAACCTTTCTGGCTGTTCTAATATGTCTGTTGAACACTATCAAAACAATACACCGCATCTAATATTAGAAGACTACTTCGTTGGTCAAACACACGCTTGGGGTATATTTCAAAACCGTGGAGGCCAAGTTGAGCGGCAATTCACCGTTGATATTTTGGGCACAATGGTTGATGGCAATCTGGTCTTAGAAGAAGACTTTGTCTACACCGATGGAACCCTCGATCGTCGTGTTTGGACCATTAGTAAAATTGATGAACATCACTATGAGGGCCGCGCTGATGATGTCATTGGACACGCGACAGGTATCGCCTACGGTAATGCCCTCAAATGGTCCTACACACTCGACTTACCTTATAAAGATAGTACCGTGAAAGTACAATTCGATGATTGGATGTTCTTACAAGAGGACGGCGTTCTTATCAACCGCGCTAAGATGACCAAATTTGGTGTCTTTTTAGGCGAAGTCACCTTGGTGTTTCAGAGAAAGTAGATCATGATAAAACAAATCTTCTTAATTGGGCTTTGCTGCTTAATGCACACTAATAGTAGTTGGGCGGCATCGGCTTCTCATACTGATTTTCAATCCACGCGTGGAAGACTTGAGTTAAAGTCCACAGCCACGGCGACTTGGCTTAGATTTGTTGAAGTTTATGATGCGGCGCTTTACACCCATCCTGATGCTAAAGCCAGACAGACTTTAATAGCAGACCAACCTTTTTCTCTTGAAATTCTTTACAAAGTCTCCCTCACAAAGTCCCAATTAATTGAAGGCGCTGATGTTGCTCTTAGTCGACAACACTCCGAACAAGAGCGCGCCTTATATCAAAGTGATGTCGACGCCTTACACTTATTCTACCAAGATGTGGTTGAGGGTGACCGCTTTCGTCTTGATATAAGCCCAGACAAAGGCCTCTCACTCTTTTTTAATAACGAACTGCTTTACCAAAATGTTGGTATCAACTTTGCCCGATACTATGCAGGCTTATGGTTGGCTGAAAACCCTTTATCTGACTCGGTAAGAACAGGTTTACTCAAATGGTAATCAGCTGGCAGCTTGGCGCCGTATAAAACGTAATATACTGCCAAGTATCGGTAGTTTCATATAGAACTGTTCACTGGCATCCCAATAGTCAATGTGCTCTGATACCCGTCCAGCCTCGTCAAACACCACCCGGCTTATACCTACTAATTTTAACGGTTTCGTTTTTAATTCGCCCGTGAACTCCCATTTGATATAGGCTACGTTAGAATCATAGATTGCTTCTTCAATTACAAATTTTGGCACTGTTATAGTCTCAAACATATGATGAAAAATCGTTCTGATCCGCTCGACGCCATAAACATCATTAAAGGGATCTTTAAAGTGAGCCTGAGGAGTAAAAAACTCTGTTAATCTCACTAAATCTTCTCTTTTCATCTGTTCGTAAAAAATGATGTAGTCATCAAGTGCAGTAGGATGATTAATCATTTATTTACCCGTTACATTGCTAATAAGAAAAAAATATAATCGATATGGTAATGCACGTAATATTTTTAATATATAGGTAAAGCGCTTAGGGAAGGTGATTTCAAAACTGTCGGTTTCAAGCGCTCTAATGATCCTCCCTGCCGCTTCTGTCGTCGTGATTTCCGCGGGCATTTTGAAGCTGTTTTTTGCCGTTAGCTTAGTTGTAACGAAGCCAGGATTCACCACTCTCAACAAAACCCCATGCTCTTTCAAGGGCATATATAGCGCCTCTGCAAAATTGATCAAGGCCGCCTTGGTGGCGCCATAGGGCGCTGCATCAGGTAAACCACGGTAGCCTGCCACACTCGACATCAACAATATTTGTCCTGAATGGCGTTCTTTCATCGCAGGCAAAGCCGCCGCCACCCCATTCATCACACCTAAGTAATTCACCTGATTCAACTTATAAATCAGATCGAGGCTGAATTCATCTAATGGCATCGGAGTGTAATCACCTGCATTTAAAACGACCAGTTCGGGCAAGCCATTTTGTTGACAAAGGGTATCAAACACCTGCTGATTTTGTTCTATGTCTGTGACGTCCAATGTCAGATACTTCATCCTTTGACTTTGTTCTACGACAGCTTGCAACTTTTTCTCTGTTCGGCCAGAAATAATCACTTGCCAACCTTGCTGATCTAACTCCAGCGCTAGCGCTTTGCCTATCCCGGTCCCAGCTCCAGTAATCCAGGCCAATTTATTATGCTGTTCTGACATCGTTAGTCTTATCCTTTGCTATTCCAATATTCGACTCAACTATTACCAACTAGTTTCCCACATGTTGCCAGTCAGGTAATGCCTTATTTAACTTCAAGTGAAGTCGATTATTTGTAATCACTTAATTGAGATGAAAAAAAAGGGTAGCCTGAACGGGGCTACCCTTTAGAACACACTACTAAGAGACACATCAATTTAATTAACTGGAGGCATGATTAAACTGACAGCAAATGTACTTCATGTTGTATACCAACTTGAAATATCATTAAAATACAATAACTTAATTGGAGGCGCTAATATATTTCACTGTTGTACGTGCTCGTTAGTGTACACAGGAGCCCTTTTAGTTCATTTTAAAATGCATTTAGTTATTTTTTGTTGGCTCTTTGACACATTTCCCCAGAAATTGGGTCACTGCCACGACGACTTTCATCTTTTAGCTTAGCTAAATTATTAACAATGTTCCTTCAGTTGATTAGCTTCTTATCCATGAACAAGTTTCTCTCCAATGAGCTAACCTCCTGCGGCTCTAGTTTTTTACTTATCTTCCTTAGACTTTTTTTGTGACCATTATCACTACAGTTTTTGATTAAATGGTCGATAATTACCTAAGTCCATCATTTAACATTCAACAAAACAGCTTCACAATAATGACATTTAAATAACAATAATTAATCGATTCATGCTTTTATGAAGGCCTCAAAATAATGAAAAAACAATTAACCTCTATTTTTCTAATGTTCGGTATTGTCCCCGCATTAGTGCTGACAGCCTTAATTGTCTGGATATCAAGCCAACAAGGTGAAATGCTCATTGAACGACAGGTCATCAACCAACTATCTGCTCTACGTGAAAGTAAGAAATCTGAAATAGAGTCTTATTTCTCAACATTAGCAGCCCAAGCCAGAGCCTACTCTGATGACATTATGGTCATCGATGCTATGAAGAATTTCGACAAAGCCTTTAAAAGTTACCGTGAAGAAACACTCACGCCGATTGGCACAACAGAAAAACGAAGTTTAGAGAACTTTTATCAAAATGAGTTTGGCAAGCGTTATTCAAAGCGAAATATGGCCGTTCAGTTTGATGGTGCCAGCGCAATAGCACAACTTGATAGTGATTCTATTGCCTTGCAATATGCGTACATATCAAACAACCCCAAGTCTTTGGGTGAAAAGGAAGCTTTAAATGCGGTATCAGATGGTTCAGGCTATAGTGAATTACATGGTAAATTTCACCCCCACTTTCGTAAATATTTAAATGAGTTTGGATATTACAATATTTTCTTAGTTGATTCACAAAGCGGCGATATTGTTTATTCTGTTTTAAAAGAACTTGACTATACCACCTCATTGAAAACTGGTATCTATGCTAATAGTGGCATCGGCGAAGCTTTCCGCAAAGCCAATGCTTCAATTGAACCCGATTCTGTTCACTTAACTGATTTTGCACCTTACGCCCCTTCCTACCTAGACTCCGCCTCTTTTATCTCTTCCCCTATTTATGATGGAATTAAAAAAGTAGGTGTTTTGATTATGCAAATACCTGTTGATCGTATTAACCAAATCATGACTTACAAAAGCCGCTGGCAAGATGCCGGCATGGGACAAGAAGGTGAAACATATCTGGTCGCTGACGATCTCACTATGCGAAGCATGAGTCGGTTTTTAATAGAAGATAAAACTCATTACCTCGAAGTATTAAAAGAGACTGATATGACGGACCAAGCGATTGAACGTATTAACGAAAAAGACACGTCAATTGGATTACAGATTGTTAATACACATGCCGCTAAGGCGGCCCTATCGGGAGAAACCGGATATGACACTTCTGAAAACTACCGCCACTATAAAGTTTTAAGCGCTTATTCACCATTAGATATTCAAGGTCTAAACTGGGTAATCATCAGTGAAAAGGGCCATGATGAGGCTTTTGCTCCCGTCGCAGAATTAATCAAAACTACATTACTCTGGTCACTTGGCACCTTATTGATCATTGGGTCAATAACGGCTTATATCGGTTTTAAGTATGCAACTATTTTTGTCGCGCCTCTTTATTATGTTACCGGCTCTTTGAAATATATAGCGAAGGACATCGAAGGGCGTAATGTTGATTTAACACAACTTCTGGATCCACCTGGTAATAATAAATTAGCCAATGAAGTGGCTTCTGGTATCAATTTGATGCTGGAAAAGTTTGCTGAGGTCCTTAAAGAATTTAGTTCTGTGACTGATAGTATTTCAGAGTCAACTGAGCAAGTTAAAATGCTATCTCATGACTCAAATACTAATATGACGACTCAGAGTTCTGAGACAGGGCAAGTGGCCACCGCAATTACTGAATTAGCGGCATCATCTAATGAGGTCGCAAACACAGCCAAGCAAGGTGCTGAAGCGGCAGAGATTGCTGATAAAGACACCAAAGCCGGTACGAAGATCGTTAATGAAGCCGTTGCCACTATTACAGAGCTAGCCGATAACTTAACCTCAGCCTCTAGTGTCATCAATAGTCTTGATAAAGACAGTGAAAGTATTGGAGCTGTGTTAGCCGTCATTCAAAGTATCGCTGAACAAACTAACCTTTTAGCGCTTAATGCTGCTATTGAAGCAGCGCGCGCAGGTGAACAAGGCCGCGGCTTTGCAGTGGTTGCAGATGAAGTCCGAACACTAGCGGCACGTACATCAGATGCAACGCAAGAAATTAAAGATATTATTAATCAGTTACAAACCCGTTCTAAAGAAGCCGTTAAGGTAATGGATGAAGGCTGTAACATGGCTAATTTAGGCCTTGAAAAAGCCGTTTCTGCTGGTAAGGCTTTATACAATATTGAATCAAAAGTCGCCGATATCGATAACCTGAATGCCATGATTGCTGCCGCTTCTCAAGAGCAATGCGCTGTTGCTGAGGAGGTCAACCAGAATGTTGTGCGGATTAGTACGTTAACAGAGCAAACCCAAGAAGGCACCAGACAAACCTCTGAGGCTAGCGAAGATTTGTTATCATTAGCTAAAAAACTGCAAGGTCTAGCCTCCCAGTTTAAAGTTTAAAAAACCTGTTTTGTTCCAGCGGTTATTCGCTTGCTGGAGCGAAAGGTTAGGTGCTGAGCCCACAATTGCCAGAGGGTGATCAACAATAAACAATCTTGGTGCAGCCGAGCTTAAACTACCTAACTCAACTGTTGTCTCGGTTAACAAGCCGATTCATTTTCTGTGAAACAGCCAGCTCGACTGACACGAGAGATATTGCTCAATAAACGTTGCTTCACGATGTTTACTGGCTGAAAATTCCAGAGTCGCAGTTAGGTTTTCACGGCTATATTCAGAGATAAAATAAAGGTAAGTGGCTATGAACATTGGCATCAAAGACCCCTCTAAAGCAAGTTGACACACATTATATAAGCTGTTGCCTAAAAGAGGAGTTCCGTTCATCGAATTGAACTGTCGTGTGTGGTAATAACAGGTGAGCTTGCCGCCTTTAGCCAAAAGCTGGAGCTTTAAAAATTGGTTCCTGAGGTTGTGTCATGTTCGCTGTGCATGCTCCTCAAATTCAGTTTGAGCATAGAATAAAAAGCTAACCTTAATTAAACCTAAGATATTGAAAATTGCTAATAGACAGTTTGTGTCCTTGAACAACCCGCTTAAATAACAAAGCCTCAACACACTATTAAGTATTGAGGCTTACGTGACAACTCTACCTTCCCAATTGAAGGCCAATACTGCCAGATTATTACAAGCTTTTATGCCGATTTATCTAAAACGGGAGCGGGCTGTCTAAGTTACCCAATCCAACTATGATATAGCGGGATGACAATCAGGACGTTGAAAGGGAACGTTAAACCGAGTGAGGCCAACATAACCAATCCAATATCGGCCTGAGGAATAGCGGCTCTTATTGCAGCTGGCGCAGCGATATAAGATGCGCTGGCTGTTAAATAAGCCAAAATTAAAATGGAACCTTCTTCTAACCCCATCCACTGACCGGCCTGAATACCGATCAAAGCCAATACTGGGGGTGCAGATAAAGCATAAATCAAGATTCTGACCTTGTCCCACGATACTTACAATAGCGCCGCAGAAACCACCAAGCCCATCTCCAATAGAAATAATGCCAGTAACCTTCTGAAAGTACTAGTATACCCCCCCGTAACCGATGCCCCATTAGAGGGGCCGTATAACCAGCCAATAATCACCCCACCGATGAGCAAAATGACGCCCCTATTGGTAAAATCTTCGTGCAAGGATACTGCCATAAGGCGTCGAACCATCATTTTTATCACCAGATAGCTTTCTAAACACAATTAAACCAAACACAATAGCGGGTAATTCAAGCAAGACAAGATATAGCGTCACTTGACCACCCACAGTCATTGAATTAGATTCGGTATAGGCCAAGGCCACTGCGAAGGTCCCAGCGCTGACCGGGCCATAATGGGCTGCGAAACTCGCACTGTCTGCCAAACTCAACTTATCGAATTTCCTTAAGATGGGGTACAACAATGCGGGAATAAAAAAGCCTATGCCGGCCACGGTCAATAACTCAGGTAAAAGATGCCAACCTAATGTGCCATACAGGCCCATCCCACCTTTTAAGCCAATAATTAACATCAAGAGCAAGCTCAGCACATCATAGGCTGCTTTTGGAATTTCTAGATCAGACTTTAACCGCGCCGGCGATCAACCCAAGCAAAAAAAACATTACTACGAAATCTGGAATGCACCACCCTCGATTTTAGACAAAACTGATCTGCACTTATTTGATGTCTATGAGGATTTCTCCCGGTGTCACCCGCTCCCCTTTTACGACATAAACCTCTTTCACAACACCTGTGATGTTGGCTAACAATTCTGTTTCCATCTTCATAGCTTCCATCGCAATGACTGCCTGGCCTTCTTTTACATTGTCTCCTTTCTCGACTAATACCTCGACTACATTCCCTGGCAATGGTGATGTAACATGACCTGGCTCAGTAGCTTTTTTACGGCCACCAGTGCTCTTGTCATTGACGTACTGACCCATTGTTTCAAAGGTCACTTCTTCAGGCATACCATCCAACGACACATAAAGCTTACGCTTACCACCACCGACTTCACCCACACCCATGATCGCAACATCATAAGTTTCACCATGCACATCTACTTTAAATTCTGATGCAACAGATGAGCTAATTTCACGCCCTTTTGATGTCTCCGGCAATAATGGTTCGGCGACCAAAGTTCCATCAACACGTTGCTGTAAATATTCACGGCCTAAGTCAGGAAACATTGCAAATATCAGCACATCTTCTTCAGATTGTGCAAGTTCTCCGATGTCTTTACGTAATCTATTCATCTCAGGTTTGAGACCATCTGCAGGGCGCCCCTCTATCATCTGCTCATTACCAATTGCTTTTTTCTTGAGTTGTGCGTCCACAGCAGATGGTGCTTGCCCATACCCACCCAATAAATAACGTTTTACTTCATTAGTAATTGTTTTATAACGTTCACCTGCGAGCACATTGTAGACCGCTTGAGTACCCACAATTTGCGATGTAGGCGTCACTAAAGGTGGGTAACCTAGGTCTTTTCTAACCCTAGGAATTTCAGCAAAAACCTCTTTAATTCGGTCAAGTGCATTTTGTTCTTTTAGCTGATTCGCAAGATTAGACATCATCCCACCAGGGACTTGATTAATCTGTACTGATACATCTTCACGAGTAAACTCGCTTTCGAATTGATGGTATTTTTTACGTACTTCCCTAAAATAATCGGCAATTTCCGATAACAGTTCGAGATCAAGCCCGGTATCCCATCCAGTGCCACGCAATCCAGCGACTTGTGACTCTGTTGCGGGATGGCTGGTACCCGAAGCGAAAGATGAAATCGCAGTATCAATACGGTCTGCGCCGGCTTCAATTGCTTTTAGCTG
>JBLIIN010000032.1:0-12411 GCA_047635075.1 Methylophagaceae bacterium
TTACAGGAGCCGAGTATAAACCCCTGCATGATCGGAGGTTTTCGGTGATTGCAAGACTACCTATTGCTATCCAACTGGTGAAAAAGTGGTTCAGATGCCAACAGCTTAAATTGTTAGCTAATACCTCAATCTAGCCCTGATTTGACTGGATGGGGTATTTGGTTATGATTAGGTAATCAATAAAGGGAACGTTTAATGCAGGAATATTTGATTTGGCTAATTCCGTTTCTTTTAGCTATCTACAGCATTAGAGCATTCATTCGTGATTCTAAGAAAATGAAAACGCCTACCTGTGCTTTTTGTGGCTCAACAAACATAGATGCCAATATGTTCAAAAAGTATGGGTCTTGCAAAGATTGCGGTCATAAGTGGAAGATTCTTAAACTTAATGGTGACGGTGGTGGCGGGGGGGGTGAGATGTGAATATGTTGGGTTTGAACAGGCGATAAAAAAGGGGCATATGCCCCTTTAATACGTTCTATGAGTACCCTCTTAGGGAACTACTTTTTTTGCCAAATCCTTCCAAAAAGCATGATGGCAACTACTAACCACCAGCCAGCCATTATTGGATTACTAATAAGGCTCATTTCTGGAACTCCCTCAACACCCCAATTGCTAATGAAACTTGTTGCACCCACGCTAACCGCTCCAATTTCCGAGAGTCCGTAGGCAGTATTTTGAAGGACTAACGATAAAATTGCTGACACTGTCAGACCATTAAAAATAATTCCGGCAGAGAATAGAGACAATAAAATCTTATTCAACATTGGGTCTTCGTTGGTCAGTTGATTTGCTGCTCTAAAGGCAACCCATAATATGAAAAAGATACCTGCTTGATATATTGCATTTGAGATTAATCCGCTATTCAAAACGCTCCAAAGTTGAAATTCTTCCATGTTCCTCTCCTGTTAGTTTTTGTTATGTACTTGAGTATAGTGCACTATTGAGAAATGGCATTCAAGTGACTTTGTGACGCCGTCAAACTATCAAATTAGTAGCGATAAATAACAACAACAAAAACCGAGGGTTTACCTGTCTTTTTGAAGTCTCAAAACATTTGACCCCATGGGGGTGTTTTTCGCGGGTAGGAATCCTAAGTTTTTACTCTTATTTATGAGTTTTGACTCATACTCAGTTAGATATTAATATTCATATTCAACTAAAAACATCATAGAGGAATAAATCATGAAACGAATAACGCTACTGATATTAATACTTATTTCTACTTTTCATTTTAGTGCCTACGCCCAAGAAATGAGTTTGAGTAAAGATTCCTTTGAAGGAGATTTTGTTATTGATTCGACATTTACAAGAGATGGAGGGAAGACCTTCGAAGTCTCAGCCTCTGGTGATGCCGGACCATATGGCCGTGCGTACTTGTCCTATGTCTTCACGGACAAACAAAACCTTGGTACGGCAGGTGAGTTTACTGGTTTCGCTTGGACACAAAACGGTGAAGATGTTGTCACAGCGACTCTCCAGGGCGCTTATGTCAAACAAGGTAAGGTCTTTAAAATGTATACCTTTGATCCAACAAGTAACGGTAAGCTGAACTTTGCCACAGGAATTGTAGATTTTGTTGCTAAAACCATAAAATTTAAAGTTAGCGAGGTCGACACCGACTCTTAAGTGTAATTACTACCCTTGGCGTCTTTCTCGATGACAAGGGTAGATTTACTTCCATAAGCCTCAAATACTTCTTCTTATAGGCGGTAAGAACCTCGATCTAGTCGCGCGTACTGGAGTCCAATAACTGCGCGCGTTGGAGTGTCCCGAAAGTCCGCGCATAACAGTGTGTAAAAACTGTTTTTATAAGCATCAAGAACTTCCTACCTCGATCTAGTTCTGCGCTGACAGCATATATTTACATGAAGTTATTTATTGGACTACACTTTTAAATATATGATGGAAATTTGGTCGGTCAAACTAAAAACATTAAGGTTAGAGTATTAAATGACCATAAAAGCTAGCCAAGACATTGTCTTTCGATATTGGCCTTCGACTCTTCGTTGGATAAATCATTTCGAAGATCCGCAAGATCACTTTGGGGCAACGCAGAGCCTAAAAAGGTATGGACTACCAAGTAGTATTAACCAATGTCGCATAGTTAATATACCCGAAAATATTGGTGTCGGGTATTGGGAGATGATCGAGTTTGTAGACGGATTTGGTATGGCGATTAACAACGCAAATTATCACTCTACTAACGTTCTTAGCTTTGAAGGTGAAGACCTCCTAAAATTTCACTTTAGGATTGAAGCTCAAAGCTCATTATATGTCGATCCAATTGGCCTTGTTGAGCTTGAGGGCGCCGTCTGTCAGGTTTTTTATCATCCCAAAGGTATTGTGAACTATGAGTGGGTTGATGTCGGGCCTGTCGATTCTTGGATATCAATTTACTGCAAGCCTGATTACCTTACTAATGTACTCGGTTTTGACACAAAGTGTTTACCAAGTGAGTTAATACAATCAATGGAACATTCTAATCCTGAACCTTTTGTTGAGCACTTTCCGATGAGTTTGGCTCTAAGGCAGTGTTGTACAGAAATCTCACATTGCCATTATACAGGGGTAATAAGGTCCAGGTACTTTGAGGCGCAAGCAATTAAACTCTTGTGTGAGACGTTTGATAAACTCAAGCCGGACAGTCAAGAACAAAACCTCAATTTATGCCAAAAGGATATAAAGGCAATTCATAATGCGTTTAATATTTTACAAGAGCAGTTTGCTCATCCTCCGAGTATAGTTTCGTTATCACGAGAGGTGGGTGTCAATCGTAATAAATTATTAGCGGGGTTTAAGTCATTGTTTGGAATAACGATACAAGCTCACTGTCTTCGCAAAAGAATGGAAGTGGGCAAAGACTTACTTTTGTCGTCGGATCAGCCGATATCCAAAATTTCTGAGGCCGTGGGATATGACCATCCCAATAATTTTTCATCAGCCTTTAGACGATTTTATGGCGTATCCCCAAAATTAGCTCGAGGGAAATTTACTCCATCGACTTCTTGTCAAAAACACTAGGATAGGCTACCACCAAACTTAACCCGCCACTGATCGGTAAAACCTTAGGTATCCAGTTTACAATCTAGTAGGCAAGTGCTGCCGACATATATATTTGCTCGGTTAATTTTTTTAAACAGTTATTCAGTTTTCAATCAAACATTGACTGTTAAGGGGGGAGTTCATGAAAGACAATATCCTAAAAAAAGTTGTGGCTGCACTAGTGCCATTGTTGTTAGCGGCCTGCGCAGATCAGACCGCATACCAAGGTAATGAAAGCCCCGTCGCGGATAAATTACCAGAGAGTAAGCTCGTGGCTGACGTTGTTGCAGTTACGGGGGGGTTAGTTCGTGGCAGTGTACGCGGTGAGGGTTTACAAGAATTCTTAGGCATCCCCTATGCGGCCCCCCCTGTTGGTGACCTTCGATGGCAGCCTCCAGCACCAGTGACTGCATGGGAGGACGAACATGATGGTGCGCAATTTGGGATGCCCTGTTATCAACCGGGCTCCCTAAGTGCGTTTTACGATCGTACTTATGAAGAAATGAGTGAGGATTGCTTGACCCTCAATGTATGGACGCGAGCTGAAAAAACGTCTGATGCATTGCCGGTAATGGTTTGGATCCATGGCGGCGCGTTAGTGATGGGGTCCGGAATAGACTACGATGGTGCGCCGTTAACGGCCAAGGGCGTTGTGCTCGTGACCATCAATTATCGGCTTGGACCATTTGGATTCTATGCTCATCCCGAACTCAGTGTAGAGGGTGGCGGAAGTTCGGGCAATCAAGGTTTTAGAGATCAGATTGCGGCGCTCACCTGGGTACAGGAAAACATCGAGCAATTTGGTGGTGATCCCGACAATGTGACCATCTTCGGTGAGTCGGCGGGTTCCTGGAGTATGTCCGTTATGCAGGCGTCGCCAATGGCTAGAGGATTGTTTAGCAAAGTTATTGGTCAAAGTGGTGCGCGGTTTATTCCCGCACCCGATCTGAAGGTCGGGCGATGGGGTATTCCTTCAGCGGAAGATCGGGGTGAGACTTTGGCGCGTTTGTTTTCTGGTGTGGATACGCCAGATTTGGAGGCGCTGCGAGAATTGTCTGCGTCGTCGATACTTGCGGGTTATACGGCAGATCCCGCAATACTTTTAAATTTTGACTGGCTAACCATTGTTGATGGCGAAGTATTACCCGACGAGGTTAATACAATTTTTGCCGAAGGCAGGCAAGCCGATGTTCCGGTAATGATTGGCTCAAATGCCGATGAAGCAACAACCTTTGACCCGGCCCTATCGATGGTTGGACCTATTGATTATGTTGAACTGCACAAACAATTTGTTGGCGCCACACTAGGGGGGGATCAGGCCGGCATTTTTGCCCTGTATCCTGACTCGCTAGAACAGGCGAGAGATTCGTATATCCGTTTTAATACTGATGCCAATTTTACCCAGCCTATGCGATTGTGGGCTGACTACATGGGCAATGTTTCAAGTCCCGCTTATCTGTATTGGTGGGATTGGAGGCCGGTGATTGATGGCAGCGACCAGTATGGCGCATTTCATGCGGCGGAAATCCCCTATGTTTTTGGCGATCTGGCGATGTTTAACATAGAGGCTAACGCGCGCGAAACAGATTTTTCGGAGACGATGATGACGATCTGGAGTAATTTTGCGAAAAACGGAGATCCTAGTAGCGAGGGCATCATCGACTGGCCCGCTTACGCCAAAGATAAGCCAACGACGGCGGTATTGGGTGCAGAAATTACGCTTGAAGACGGTGTGAGGTCTGATCAAGTCCAGGTGATTACAACAGGCTATGAAGCCAGACGGAACTAAGCGCAAGAACCTCCCGGTGCTTGCGACACTGTAATGTTTAAGCGGTTGCGCAGTTTTTTTCATTAGACCTAGTTGCGATAGCGTGTGTTATTGCGATTGAGTTGAGTCTCTGAAGGGAAAGGTGTTTCGGCTACCAAGCTGGGTTCATCGATAGGTGCAAACATCTTAGACGTTTACTTTGTATCCTGTGGCCGCTAGGCGAGACCACAATTTTCATAACGAGGATGCCCAGAAAATGGCCAACATCAGGATAATTTTGTGAAAATATCGCAGACACAATTTGGTAGGACCCCAGAAGGATCTGATATTTCGCTGTTCAGCCTTAATAATGATAAGGGGCTGACGATATCGGTGACTGATTTTGGCGCTACACTTTGCCGCCTCTATTTCCCCGACAAAAACGGCCAAGGGCACAATTTGGTGCTTGGTTACGATGGTTTTGAAAACCTCCTCGCTGATTCAAATTATTTTGGCGCGACAATCGGGCGATACGGCAATCGCATCGCCAATGGACAATTTGAATTACACGGTAAATCGTTTCAGCTAACTCAGAATGAGGGGGGTAATCATTTGCACGGTGGTGCCGTTGGATTCAACAAAAGACGTTGGGATATTGTTACCGTTAATAACGACTGCATCACCTTCCATCTTAGTAGTCCTGCGGGTGAAGAGGGTTATCCCGGCAATCTTTCAGTAAGCCTCTCCTATCGGCTTACAGCGACCAATGAATTAGTTATTGACTACACGGCACAGACGGATGCGGCTACCCCGATAAATCTCACCAACCACAGCTATTGGAACCTCTCGGGTGCCGGCGATATTTTAGATCACCGCCTGACTCTTCAATGTCCCGACTATTTACCGGTAACGGAAGAACTTTTGCCGACGGGTGAAATTGAACCAGTCGGCAATACTCCCTTCGATTTTCAAACAACGGAAGCGATAGGCAGTAGAATTGGCGCGGTTCTAGGCGGCTATGACCACTGTTTTGTTATCTCTGACCACGCATCTCGCGAACCAAGAAGGATTGCACGGGTCGAGGACCCGATTAGTGGGCGGGTCATGACGGTCGAGACCACAGAGCCTGGCATACAATTCTACACGGGTAACTTTCTGGACAACGTTCGGGGCGCCGACGGTAATGTCTATGGCAAATACAGTGGTTTTTGTTTAGAAGCCCAACACTATCCAGACTCGCCGAACCAGCCGTTGTTCCCTAACACAAAGCTAACGATTGGAGTTTATTATTCCAGCAGGGCAATAATGAACACTATTACCTCTCATCAAGGCCAGAACGTGCGATACATTACTGTAATGGTTATCTAATACATATTCGTGCTAGTTGCATATTTTTTGAAGGCTGTCTAGCGGTTACGATTCATCTATCGCCTCTTAGTTTGAGTCGCACATTCTTACAGGCAGTCTATTGTATTAAGTTTAATGTTCAGGTTAGTAGCTGGATTTTTATGATGTACTAAAAAAATAAGATGATGGCACTCTTCAGGTTACAAGGCTGTCAATTAAATAGGGGAAATAACTAATGAAATCTATTAAAAGTATTATTTTAAACTCGCTAGCATTTATTTTGGTGGGAAGTGGTAGTCAAAATTTAATAGCTCAAGAAAACAATATAACTGATACTTCAGACATATTAACGTTAGAAGAAATTATCGTAACGGCCACTAAGCGCTTGGAAAACGTGCAGGATGTTCCTATTTCTATATCTGTTTTTAGTGAGAGCCTCTTCGAACAAACAGCAAGTAACAATCTTAAGGATTTATCTGGATTGACTCCCAATTTTCTTTTCTCAGATGGCAGTAAAGCCTTTCAAGCCGATATATCGATACGAGGGATATCTAATTTTTCAAGCATCCACAATATTGGTATGGATAAAGGTTTTGGGTCTTATTTAGACGGGGTATACCTAGGCCAGCAATTTGCTGCTAATGCAGAACTAGTAGAGTTGGAACGTGTTGAGATACTGCGAGGACCACAAGGAACATTGTTCGGGAAAAATACCATTATCGGAGCAATTAATGCTACCAGTAAAAAACCAGTAAGTTATTTTGAAGGCAATATTAAGCTAGATTCTGAATCAAGCATAAGAACTACGCTTAATATCCCCTTAATAGAAGATGTTTTAGCGGTTCGTATTAGTGCTCAGAGTCGACAGGTAGATGGCTATGTTACCAATGAGTACGATGATAACGATGATCTCGGAGGTGTCGATTCAGTTAATGGCCGGTTAGTTATCGGCTATACGCCGAGTGAGCAAACGCGTGTTTATTTAGCCATCGATAGCCTTAAGTCTGAAGGTGATATGTATGCCGAGGAGCGTGTTGAGTATGACACAGAACCTTTTACTGTCAATTATGATTATGGAAGTGCTTATATGGCGAAAAATTTTGGCGCGTCACTATCAATAGATCATGATTTTTCCGATGGCTATACCCTCACTTCTATTACTGGCGTTCGTAAGGATAGTGTGGCAATAGATTGGGATATAGATGGTGCATCGATTGATGGCATTATTGTGGATGGTTACACTGAGCAAGAATTATTATCGCAGGAGTTTCGCATTAGTGGTCAGTCAGAAGGTCGCTATGATTATGTCGTAGGTTTATATTTTCTAGAGCAGGAAAACTACAACGAACAATTTGATATTTTAGGTCAAGATTTTTATCCGTCTCTAGCGGGAGCGTTTCATATGACGCACAACGTGGACACCTCCAGTAAGGCAGTCTTTGCACATACTAACTATTATTTAGATGATGAGTGGACTCTGTTTGGCGGGGCGCGTTATACCCAGGACGATAAATCACTTTATGCAGTCAATACCCTCTGTGAATCTGCTTATTGTGGCAGTCTAATCATAGGCCAAAGAATTGATGCCCCTGTCAAAATATCTAATGGCGATCCATCTTGGTTGCTAGGTTTGCGGCATGGATTTTCTGATGATTTGATGGGTTATGTAAGTGTATCAACAGGATTTAAGTCGGCGTCATTTAATGATCCTCTAGGTAATCCAGAAGGAAATCATCTCAATAATAATCTGGTGACTAAGCCTGAATATGTAACCAATTACGAAATAGGGCTAAAAGCAATCCTCCTAGGCGGTCGGGCTACAGTTAATACTTCGATTTTTTCTATGGACTATAAAGATCTGCAGGTGAAATCTTATTGCAGGACTTGTGGCGTTACGGGCACAAATATCTTGTCGAATGCGGCCTCATTAACATCTAAAGGCTTGGAACTTGAAGCAGTAGCGCAACTGAGCGAACGTTTAGTAGTTAATGTCGGTCTAGGCTATATCGATGCTGTTTATGATGATTATGACGGCGTCACAGATGGACGCCCCGCCAGTGCCGGTGGGATAGGGATAATCGATGCCACTGGTAACCGAGCCGTGATGGCGCCGAAATGGTCCTTTAATGCTGCTATTATTCATGAGCTTCCTCTTGAAGGGGGCATGTTGAATACACGGCTAGATTATAACTATCTTGATGAGTTTTATACCGGTGAAAATGGCGAGGTAAACTCTAAAGATTATCTGAACCCCTCCCGTGGATTGGTCAATGCAAGCATCTCCTATATTACAACCGATGATCGCTGGACGATTACACTATGGGGTAAAAATCTGGCGGACGAGGTCAGTCCTGTCAACAGGCGTTATCACAGTTCAGCCGGGCAGTCCTCTGTGAAAGAACACTTTATCCAACCAAGATCTACCAATGTGAGCGTTAGCTATCGTTTTGGCGGCAGATAGTAAACTCCTTTGACTTAGAAAAGTTACGTTCTAAATTTAACCATCACCGTATTTTAACTAATTTGCGGTGATGGTCCACGGTTATTACCAGCGTGTTTATGGTGAGTGTGGTTAATAGCAAGCGTAGACTAACAAAGGTAATTACTGATGGGGATAAATCGACGATGACGTTGGAGAAAAGTTCAATTTCAATTACTAATAAATACAGTAATGTCAGTGCTAGAAGTTATGCTTTGTTGTTACTCATGACTGTCTATAGCGCCAATTTTATTGATCGGCAATTACTTTCGATTTTACAAGAACCAATCAAGATTGAACTAAACTTGTCTGATGGGCAGCTAGGAGTGTTAACGGGTGTTAGCTTTGCATTCTTTTACGTCCTCGCCGGTATACCTATTGCTCGATATGCAGACCGCGGTAATCGGCGCAATGTTATAGCTTACTCTGTTGGAGTTTGGAGTTTGATGACTGCTGTGAGTGGCGCAGCATTAAATTATTTTCATCTTCTTTTAGCTAGGATAGGCGTTGGCATTGGCGAGGCTGGATGCAGTCCGCCCGCGCACTCGATTATTTCTGATATTTTTCCTCCAAAAAAGAGAGCGAGTGCAATAGCATTTTATTCAATGGGCGTGAATATTGGCATCTTGTTTGGATTTTTATTTGGTGGTTGGTTAAATGAATATTTTGGTTGGCGAGTCGCCTTTGTCGTAGTTGGTTTGCCGGGAATTTTATTAGCGGTATTGGTTAGAACTACCTTAGCTGAACCTATACGTGGGCACCATGAAGATAAAAAGCTCGCCTCCAGTCGCGTGTCCTTTATTGATGTTCTGTCGTTATTGTGGAGTCGATTGTCGTTTCGGCACATGTGCTTTGCTGCATCTCTAAGTGCCTTTGCAGGTAATAGCAGTAATAGTTGGACAGCTTCTTTTATGATGCGTAGTCATGGTATGAGCAGTGGTGAACTGGGCACTTGGTTGGCTATGATTGTTGGCCTAGGGGGTGCTATTGGAGTGCTCGGTGGAGGCCTACTAGCGGATAAACTAGCGTCTCGAGATAGACGGTGGTATCTGTGGTTACCAGCAATAGCAAATCTTGCTTGCGTTCCTTTTATGGTTGCAGTTTATAGTGTCGACAATGCCTATACGGCATTACTATTGTCGGTTATTCCTGGGCTGCTATTTAACGTCTATTTAGGAACGACTATTGCCACGACACAATCTTTGGTAGGCCTAAGAATGCGGGCTACTGCCTCGGCTATTTTGATGCTCGTTGCCAATATTATTGGCCTTGGACTGGGCCCTTTATCGGTAGGTATATTAAGTGATTATCTCTTACCGATTTATGGCGCAGACTCGCTTAAACAGGCAATGTTAATACTCCTACCCTTTTTTATGTGTTGGTCTTCCTTGCACTTTTATCGGGGCTCAATCGACTTAGAACACGATCTAGATGCAGCCCCTGACTAGTGAAAGAGGACGCAGATCATTTTATCATGATGCTGTGTTAGTGCGGATTTACGCTGTTAAAGTGGACAGGTAACGCGGTCCAGTAAGTAAATATTTTGTCTAAGGTTGATAATGTGATTTTATATAATACTGAAACCATAAAATATTATAACGACGTCGGTGCTTGGGCTGATATCAGTCTAATTGATCTTTTCAAGGATAATGTAAGGAAGTATGAAGGTGAGATTAGCCTGATTGACCCTATTAACAAGCAGCAGATAGCAGGATTCAAGCCTGATCGAATTACATATAGCCAGCTGGAGAACCGGGTAGATGTGCTGGCAACAAATCTTATTAAAGTAGGTATAAAAAAAGATGATGTCGTGGTCGTTCAACTGCCTAATATCATCGAATTGGTAATTGCTTATCTTGCGATAACTAGTGCTGGGGCAATTATCAGCCCGGTACCAATGCAGTGGCAACGCAACGAATTATCACATGTCATGAAACAAACCGACGCAAAAATGTTTATCGGTATGGATGTATTCAAGAGTTATCATTTGATGGATGTTGTTCGCCAATTACAATCAGAAATCGCTTGTCTTAAATATATAGTTTCCTTAGACGAACTTCGTCGTATGACGAGGGGAGAGGCAGATATAATTAGCTTGCAGGCACTGAGACCTCAGGCCAATGAGGTTTTTACGATTCAGTGGACCTCTGGCACTGAGGCACAAGCCAAAGCTTGCCCCTTAACCCATAACAATCAAATTTTTCAGGGGCGATGCTACCAACATTTAGGTGTGCAGAAAAGAAGCAAAATTCTTTGCCTGCCGCCGCTTGTTAATGCGTCCGGCATGAGCGCTTTTTTTATTCCATGGCTACTATCAGCGGGGAGTTTAATATTACACCACCCCTTTGATTTAGATATCTTTGTTCAGCAAGTGACGGCAGAAAAGATTAATTATTTTGGTATGGTCCCTGCCATGTTAAATATGCTTCTTAAATATCCTAGTAGTGAAAATCTAGATTTAAGCTCAGTGAATTTAATCGTTACTGGTTCGGCTTCTCCATCAGGCTGGTCTATTAAGGAGTTTAAACAGCGTTGGGGTATGGATATTTGTACTATTTACGGCATGAACGAGGGGGCTGTATTTGCATCGATGATCGACTTAGACGGCATACCGTCAGAAAACAGGTCTGGCCTTTATCCGTGGTGGGGAAAAAAAGGTACTGCCTGGCCCAGTGAAATCACTAATCAATCGCTGTCAGCAATTGAATCTAAACTTGTTGATGACAATGACGAGGAGGTTATCGGTAATGGTGATATTGGCGAACTAAAAGTAAAAGGTCCGGGTATTTTCTCAGGTTATTATAAGAGACCGGATTTGAATAACAAGGTTTTTGACGATGATGGCTTTATGAAAACAGGAGATATCTTCAAAATTATAGAGGATAAATACCTAATTTTTTTTGATAGAAGTAAAGATATTATTGTTCGCGGTGGAGTTAATATTAGCGCTCAAGAGGTCGAAAATGCGGTATTAAGGCATCCGGACATTACTGATACTGCAGCTGTGCCAATGCAGGACAACAAGTTGGGTGAGAAAGTCTGTATTTACATTGTTACTAGATCTGGGAAGTCGATCCGTTTGGATGATGTTTTGTTATTTTTAAGATCATCCGAAATTGCTATTTATAAGTACCCAGAAAAAGTCGTGATTGTTGACGAAATTCCACGAACACCGACGGGTAAAATAAACAAGAGTATATTGAAGAAAAGAATATCCAAAGCTTAGTAAATAGAACTCAATATTAATTAACGGTTTTTGGGTAGTGAAACACACTAATCTTTTGGGGTTGAGCCTAATTGGAAAGGGTTGTAAAAAAGTATTATGAATTTTGAATTTTCTGAAGATCAGTTGTCTTTTCGAGATTATGTCCGTCAATTTTTGGCGGATCAGTGCCCACTATCCTTGGTGCGTGATATTTTTGAAACGGACAAAATGTACGCTGATAATTTGTGGCAACAAATAACAAAGCTGGGTTGGACCGCTGTTACTATACCGGAAGAGTATGGAGGTTTGGGCCTAGGGCAACTAGAGCTTTGTATTATCGCCGAGCAATTAGGTCGGGTGTTAGCGCCTATCCCATTTTCTAGTAGTGTATATTTGGCAACAGATTTACTAAATAACTTTGGTACGAAAAGGTTAAAAGAGCGATATTTGCCACAGTTTGTGAAACAGGGATTAATTGGTACTGTCGCTATAGGGGAGCACACGGGTCAGTTTATCCCGGGGGCAAATAGCCTTCTTGATACCTATGTTGATAATGGAAAAGTATACGGTTGTAAACTGCCAGTTGCC
>JBLIIN010000033.1:0-11627 GCA_047635075.1 Methylophagaceae bacterium
CAGATTGAGCTGCTTGTATATCTCGTAAAGAATCTCCTATTGCCGGCACATTTTTAAGATCAATTCGAAGACGCTGCGCTAATTCAGTGAATGCACCATCAAGTGGCTTTCGGCACTTACAGTCATCATCTGGGCCGTGAGGACAATATATAATCGACTCTAGCTTGCCCCCTACTTGCGACACCATCCGCCGCATTTTGCTATGGATTCTGCTTAAAGTATCGACATCAAAAAAGCCTCGTGCAATACCAGACTGATTCGTAATGACGACAATTCGGTAACCGGCATAGGTCAGTTTCGCAATCGCTTCAAGACTACCGTCAATCGGTTCCCATTCGCCGGGCGTTTTAATGAATTCATCTGAATCATGATTAATGACGCCATCACGATCTAAAATTATCAGTGACATTAACTCTCTCCAAGGCTCAGGTCGTTATGGTTAGTCAGTACTGAAGTTATTTAGCGTCATTATCTCTATTTAAGCCTGTAAAAGGGATATATCAGCAATCTCTAAAAACAATGCGCGCGTTTGGTTCAATAACGCCAAACGATTTAGTCGAACAGCTTCATCTTCTGCCATCACCATCACTTGATCAAAAAAGGCATCAACCGCATCACGCATGTCCGCTAACTCAGTCAAAATCTCAGCATAGTTTGACTCAGATAATAATGGGGCAATTTTACTTTGTAGTGATTGTACCTTATCTGCCAGAGCCTGTTCTGTCAGTTCTGTGAACAGATTTGCATTGACGATTGAATTGCTCTGTTCGACGCTATTCTTACGTAGAATGTTACTAATGCGTTTATTAGCCGCTGCCAATGCATCTGCTTGTTCTAACTGCCGGAAATCAGCTACAGCAGCCAATCTAGCCATAAAATCAAGAGGCTTGGTTGGCTTGACAGCTAACACCGCTTCGAAAACATCCGCTGAGTAGCCTTGTTCTTGGGCGTAGCCTCTTAGACGATCAAAGAGATATTGCATGACATCTGCAACACAGCTTTGTTCTGTCACAATGGCATCCAGTCTCGCCGATGCCGATGTGAGTATGCTCTCGAGATCGAGGTCAAGTTTGTTTTCGATAACAATCCTCAACGCACCTAGCGCTGCTCGGCGCAATGCGAAAGGATCTTTAACGCCACTCGGTGGCTGGCCAATACCAAACAAGCCGACCAATGTGTCTAGCTTTTCGGCTAAACTCAATGCTTGGCCTGTTTTAGTCTCAGGTAATTTATCACCCGAGAATCGCGGTAAATATTGCTCATCTAGCGCTTCGCAGACTTCGTCATGTTCGCCATCTAATCTGGCGTAGTAGCGGCCCATGATGCCCTGTAAATCAGGAAACTCACCGACCATTTCTGTCACCAAGTCACATTTGGCTAGAGCAGCAGCACGTTTTGCTAATGTCTCGTCTCCACCTATTTTATTCGCAATCACAGCAGCTAAGTCGGCAACACGCTGAGACTTATCGTAGACGGAGCCTAACTTGTTTTGGAATACGATGGCCTTGAGTTTTTCTCGAGAATCGGCAAGAGGACGTTTCCTGTCCGTTTCCCAAAAGAAAGCGGCATCACTTAACCTTGGAAGAATAACCCGCTCATTTCCTGCGATGACTTGCGCCGGATCCTTACTCTCAATATTACAAATTGTAATGAAGTAAGGAAGCAAAGCATCGTCATCATCTCTTATAGCAAAATATTTTTGATGTTCCTCCATCGAAGATATTAAGGCCTCTGAAGGCAATGTTAAAAAACGACGATCATATTCGCCTGATAATGCCACTGGCCACTCGACTAAACCCGTGACTTCCTCTAACAGATCCTGATTGATGACGGCTTGGCCACCCAACTTCTCTCCTAATGCTTCGACTTGCCGGCGGATTTCTTGTTGTCTCACTGTCATATCAACCATCACGTAAGCCTCCTCCAACAACTGTTTGGCATAGGTTTGAGGCGATGTGATCGTGATTTGTCCTGGGTGATGAAAACGATGTCCCTGTGTTGTTCTTCCCGATGAGACGCCCAGTATGTCAAAGGGTACAACGTCATCTCCAAATAATATAATGAGCCAATGAACAGGCCTAACAAATTCACCCGGCAAACTGCCCCAGCGCATCCGCTTAGGAATCGGCAAAGCGGCTAGTGCTTTTTGCAATACATCGCCGATGAGATTACTTGTTTCGGCGCCTTTTTGTTGTTGCTTAAAGACAAGCCATGCACCTTTATCCGTTTCTAGCCGGTCTAAAGCATCAACTTCTACACCGCAAGAACGTGCAAAACCTTGTACTGCTTTAGTCGGTAGGCCGTCGCTATCAAAGGCGGCTTTCACCGCTGGTCCACGTCGCTCAACCAGACGGTTTTGCTGACGCGCATCCAAATTACTGACTACGACAGCCAATCGTCTTGGTGCAGCATAAGCTTCAATTTTAGCAAAACCTAACTCTGCTTCTTTTAGGCCTTGCTCTATGCCTGCTTCAAAAGCATTGATCAGTTTTGATAATGCTTTAGGTGGGAGTTCTTCCGTTCCTAGCTCAATCAGTAAGTCGTGCGTTCCACTCATGATTGCTCCTCCTTGTCTTGAGAGGCCAACATCGGAAACCCAAGTGACTCACGACGATCGTAATAAGCTTTTGCAACTGCTCTGGCCAGCGTCCTGACACGCAAAATAAAACGTTGTCGTTCTGTCACGGAAATGGCTTTCCGTGCATCTAACAAGTTAAAGGTGTGCGATGCTTTCAACACAAGCTCGTAAGCCGGCAGGGGCAGTCCGGCTTCAATCATTTTTTTACTTTCTTGTTCACAGGAGTCAAAACTCGCAAATAAACTTTCAACCTGCGCATGACCAAAGTTGTACTCTGACATTTCAACTTCATTTTGTAAGAAAACATCGCCATAAGTGACTTTACCCATAGGGCCATCGGACCAAATTAAGTCATACACACTACTAACACCTTGTAAGTACATAGCAATCCGTTCTAAACCATAGGTGATCTCGCCTGTGACCGGTCTACATTCTAAGCCACCAATTTGCTGAAAGTAAGTAAATTGAGTGACCTCCATGCCGTTGAGCCAGATTTCCCAACCCAGTCCCCATGCACCCAAAGTCGGAGATTCCCAATTATCTTCAACAAACCGAACATCATGGATAGTGGTATCAATCCCCAACATCTTGAGTGAATCTAGGTAGAGCTGCTGAATATTATGAGGTGAGGGCTTCAAGACCACTTGGAATTGGTAATAATGTTGTAGCCGATTAGGGTTTTCACCATAACGCCCATCGGTTGGGCGCCGTGATGGTTGTACATAAGCGGCACTCCATGGCTCTGGACCAATAGCACGTAAAAATGTCGCAGGATGAAATGTACCTGCGCCCACTTCCATGTCATAGGGTTGTAACAAGACACAGCCTTGTTCTACCCAGTATTGTTGTAGCCTTAGAATTAATTCTTGGAAGGTCTTTGGCGTTTCTGCCACCGTTGCAACATCTGTAGTCATTAGTTAAAAATCACAATCTATAATTCAGAGCTTTCTGATTATAGCGAATATCGCCCTGCTATGCCTGTCCCAACGCGTGAATAATGGGCTTGACACTAAACCAGATCTGTCAAAAATAAATTTCAGGTAGAATCTGTTTATATTCACTCAACACTCAAGGCAAACATGGCGCACTATCAGCTCGGCATTGTGATGGATCCTATTTCGACGATCACTATCAAAAAAGACACTAGTTTTGCGATGTTACTTGCGGCCCAAGCAAAAGGCTGGCCGCTTTTTTACATGGAACAAGCTGACCTGTTTTTAGCAAAAGGCGTCGCTTCAGCCAAGGTTAGACGTTTGGAGGTGTTTGAGGATGCTGAAATTTGGTATGAACTCAGTAGCCCCACTATAATGGCAATGAGCGAGCTCGATGTCGTGTTAATGCGCAAAGACCCACCCTTCGATATGGAATACATCTACAGCACCTACTTGTTAGAGCTCGCTCAAGCAAGCGGCACGCTCATTGTCAATAACCCCCAAAGTCTACGTGATGCAAATGAAAAACTATTTACAGCTTGGTTTCCGCAATGCTGTCCTGACACACTAGTGACACGCCAAAGCCACTTAATTCGTGAATTTCACCAAACACATGGCGATATTATTCTAAAACCCTTGGATGGCATGGGGGGGGCCTCGATTTTTAGAGTCCAAAAAGCAGATCCTAACCTCAGTGTCATCATCGAAACATTAACTGAACATGGCCAAAAATCTGTGATGGCGCAGCGGTATATCCCTGAGATTATCAATGGTGACAAGCGAATATTAATGATCGATGGTGAACCGGTTCCTTACGCTCTAGCCCGTATTCCTGCTGCGGGGGAAACCCGTGGCAACTTGGCAGCCGGAGGACGCGCTGAAGGACGCGAGTTAACTGACCGTGACTATTGGATTTGTCAACAAGTAGGACCTACATTACGAGAAAAAGGGCTTATTTTCGTCGGTCTTGATGTCATCGGTGACTATCTAACTGAAATCAATGTCACTAGCCCCACCTGTCTCCGTGAACTAGACACCACGTTTAACTTAAACATTGCTGCTGAATTAATGGATTCAATCGAACGACATCTGTCATGATTTCCTTACGCCTATTACTACTCAGCTTGTGCATTATTATCCTAACGGCTTGTGATGGTGAGTCTGGTGCACGTCAAGCAAAATTCTATGCCTTTGGAACCGAGATTGACGTCAGTCTCTTCGACGTATCAGAAGAGACTGCAAAAGCCACAGTAGCGACCTTAGAGGCTAGTTTTTCCGATATTGATGAGACATGGCATGCTTGGCGGCCGAGTACACTAACCCAGATAAACCAAGCTATCTCTAACAATCAACCCATCACTGTCTCTCAGAGTGTTTCTGACCTTATTCTCCTAGCAAAAGTACTCGCCCAAAACAGTGACCACTTGTTTAACCCAGCGGCGGGTAAATTATTTGAGCTATGGGGTTTCCATCAAGATGATTGGTTTAACTCTCGGCCGCCCCCGACACAAAGGCAGATTGATAGTTGGTTACTCAAAGCCCCTACTATGGATGCAGTGACGATAGAGAATGGGACATTAAGTAGTACTAACAGCAAGGTTAAATTAGGTTTTGGAGCTTTTGCTAAGGGGTTTGCTGTCGATAACGCTATTCTGACACTACAAAAACATGGCATTAAAAATGCGCTGGTCAATATCGGGGGAGATTTAAGGGCCATCGGTAAACATGGCAAGCGTCCATGGGTTATTGGCATTCGACACCCTAGACAAGATGGTATGTTGGCTACTATTGCAGTCCAAGGTGATGAAAGTGTCTTTACCTCTGGAGACTATGAGCGCTTTTTCGAATATCGGGGTAGACGATACTCTCATATACTTGACCCTCGTACTGGCTGGCCTGCCGATCAAGCAATCTCGGTCACGGTATTACATGATAATGCCATGATTGCTGATGCCGCAGCAACAGCATTATTTGTTGCTGGTAAAGACTGGCCTCGCGTTGCTACATCCATGGGTATCAAGCATGCTATGCTTGTCAGGATAGATGGTAGAGTTGAACTTAGCCCTGATATGCTTGCTCGTGTTACCTTCATCAACCATGATAATCCTCCGATTATAAGAACACTCGACTTGCCTTAATTTTATGGAAAATACCGCTCCTAGTGCCAGATTGAATTTCACCCTCTTCTTTTCGGTGATTATTCATTTAGTTATTTTGCTTGGTGTCGGATTTACTGTTTCATCTCCACTCAAAAACCCACCGTTAACAAGCCTTGACATCACACTGGTTAAACAGCAAACAGAATTAGCACCAGAAGAAGCAGACTTTCTTGCTCAGGCTAACAACGACGGGGGGGGCAACGGCGATAAAAAAGTACCAGACCCCACACCCAACGAAAACTTAGTCGACCCGGTTACGACGCAGCCATCCAAGACAAAAATCACTCCTCCGCCTCAACCTGAAGTACAAGCAACGCCGCCCACTGCTGTTCCTGAGAAATTAACTAAGGCCATCACCCAAGCTAAATCTGAACGACAAATTCAAACAACCAAAGAATTAAGTGTAGACCTCAAAACCATTACGAAAATTGTTCCCTCTGTGCTCCCAAAAATAAAAGCCAGTGACCTTATTATGCAGACAAGAAATGAAATAAAAATGTTCGAAAAAAAGCTCGACATGTCGGCAAAGGTCTTAAGTAAAAAGCCACATAAAAGGTACTTGTCAAGCCTTACAAAGCAATATGCAGGGGCAGCTTATCATGAGTCATGGCGAAAAAAAATAGAGCGTATCGGCAATTTGAATTACCCCTCAGAGGCAAAGCGACAAAGATTAAACGGCAGTTTAATGCTCTCTGTCGATATCAAGCCTGATGGCAGCGTCCCTGTTAACGGTATTGTTATTTCACGATCTTCTGGCTACGAAATTTTAGATAAAGCTGCGATAAAAATTGTCCGTTTGGGCGCTCCTTATGCGCCCATCCCTGACGCAGTCCTAGAAGGTTACGATATGATTACTATCATTAAAACATGGAAATTCGAGACAGACCGGGGCTTACGCGCACATTAGCTGGAATTAAACGAGGAATTGTTGCGGCCTTAATAGGCCGTAGCCTTTTCCTGCTTTACTGCTATCCGATGTTTGTAATGGCAATATCGATATCAAGTGTGCCGCGATAGCTTGAAGCTGGTTTACGTTGCCAGCTTTGAGCTCAAGTTCTATCTCATGTATCGGTGTTGCCTCAACGTCGGTGTAAACTCGGCCTTTATCGTAAGCGACCTCAATCTGAGCACCACTCTGATCCCTTAAAATAATTATCTGGCGTATAAAATCGGTGGTGAAGACAGAGGATACTTTCGGCCAAACCGCTTCATTTTCAATTAAAGTTCTCAACGGTGTTGCCTTAAGCAAATCCTCATCGAAGGCTTCTTTTAACAGTCCCTGCTCCCATTCTTGACGTTGATGCAGCCCCCGTTTAACTTGACCTGTTTCTTTCAAGGTTTGGAACCACTGCTTGCCATCGAACCTTAATCTTAATCCGAATCCATTTTTAATTAATGCTAATTCTGATGTATCAAAATAGGTGCTGATTAACCTTTGACTCGTCACCTCAGATTGTTGATAACCGTCAAACACAATGGTCTTTAAATCAATCTCACCCTCTAAAACAGATAGCTTTAATTCTTGTTCTAAGGCCATGGTTAATTCAGTAATGACTTTAAGTAATGACCGGTATACGACGCCTTATTTTTAGCCACGTCTTCCGGCGTTCCGGTCGCGACAATCATGCCTCCTCCTGAACCGCCTTCTGGGCCCATATCAATGACCCAGTCGGCCGTTTTAATGACATCTAAGTTATGCTCAATCACAATAATGGTATTGCCCCGATCACGGAGACGATGCAGCACTTTAAGGAGTTGCTCTATATCGAAGAAATGTAAGCCCGTTGTTGGCTCATCTAGAATATAAAGTGTTTTCCCCGTATCTCTCTTCGAGAGTTCTTTCGCTAATTTAACCCGTTGCGCTTCTCCCCCGGAAAGGGTTGTGGCATTTTGGCCAAGTTTGATATACGTCAAGCCGACATCGATTAAAGTCTCTAATTTTTTCGCCACAACCGGGATGTTTTCAAAGAAGATATTGGCTTCTTCGATTGTCATATCCAAAACCTCGGTAATGGTTTTCCCTTTAAATCGAATATCTAATGTTTCGCGGTTGTAGCGCTTACCCTTACAAATATCGCATGGCACATAAATATCTGGTAGAAAATGCATTTCAACCTTAATTAAACCATCGCCCCTGCAGGCTTCACAACGACCTCCCTTAACATTAAAGCTAAATCGTCCTGGGGTGTACCCCCTTGATCGAGCCTCTGGCGTGTTGGCAAACAATTCCCGAACTGGTGTGAAAATACCGGTATAGGTTGCCGGATTTGATCGCGGTGTTCGACCGATTGGGCTTTGATTAATCGCCACCACTTTGTCTAATTGATGCAGGCCATCCATGGCTTCATAAGCTGCGGGTTCTTCTGATGCATTATTTAACACTTTTGAGGTTAGTTTCAACAAAGTATCATTAATGAGCGTTGACTTTCCTGACCCCGAAACACCCGTAATACACGTCATTAACCCTAAAGAAATATCAACATCAATATTACGTAAATTATTCCCCGATGCTCCCCTCAAGCTAATTAAACGCTTGTCATCATAAGCCACGCGTTGTTTAGGGACTTCAATTTTACGACGACCCGATAAATACTGCCCCGTCAAAGAAGCTTCCGTGTTCATAATATCTTCTACTGAGCCCTGCGCCACAATTTCACCACCATGAACACCCGCTCCTGGGCCGATATCTAATACATAATCTGCCGCCCTGATAGCATCTTCATCATGCTCAACCACAATCACGCTGTTGCCCAAATCACGAAGGCGCGTCAATGTACCTAGCAATCGTTCATTATCTCGTTGATGTAAACCAATCGATGGCTCATCTAAAATGTACATGACGCCAACAAGCCCCGCACCAATTTGGCTGGCAAGGCGAATACGTTGCGCTTCTCCACCGGATAATGTGTCTGCACTTCTAGCCAATGTTAAATAATCAAGTCCCACATTGACTAGGAATGTCAGTCTTTCTGCAATTTCTGACACAATCTTTGCCGCAATTTCACCGCGCTTGCCCGGTAGCACTAAGTTCTCGAAGAAATCTTTCACTTCTCCGACCGGCATTTCGGTCACCATCGGTAGATTAGTTTGATCAACAAAGACATGTCTAGCGCCTTCATTGAGTCTTACGCCATCACATTCTGGGCAGGCTCTGATAGTGTGGTATTTTGCCAGCTCCTCTCGTACGCTGTTAGATTCTGTTTCATGATAACGGCGTTGCATATTGGGAATGACACCTTCAAAATTATGGCTCCGCTTAACGCTCTTCCCGCGGTCACTATAGTAGTTGAAATCGATTTTTGTCCGGCCACTGCCATACAACACGACTTTTTTGATATCTTCCGGCAGCCTTTCAAAAGGCAAGTCTAAGTCAAATTCATAATGTGCTGCTAACGATTTCATTAACTGAAAATAATAAGCGTTACGTCTATCCCACCCTCGTACCGCACCGGCAGACAAACTGAGTTCGGGATGAGCAACAATGCGCTCTGGGTCCACAAATTGCTTTACACCAAGGCCATCACAAGTGCCGCAAGCCCCAGCAGGATTATTAAACGAGAACATCCGGGGTTCAAGTTCAAGAATAGAATAACCACAGCTTGGACATGAAAAATGGGAAGAAAACAGGGATTCATCACTATCGTCATCCAGCGATGCTACCCGTGCAATTCCCTCTGACATGTTCAAGGCTGTTTCAAATGACTCCGCCAAGCGCTGCTGGATGTCAGGTCGAATTTTAAATCGATCCACGACCGCTTCGATGGTGTGCTTCTTCCGAAGCTCTAATTCGGGTGGTGAGTCTAATTCAATGATCTTGCCGTTAACACGTGCTCTAACGAATCCTTGCGCCCTCAGGTTTTCTAAGACATCTTTATGTTCTCCTTTGCGATCTTGCACAACTGGGGCTAACAGCATCATGCGTTCCCCTTGCTGCATTGCTAATACTGCATCTACCATCTGGCTCACGGTTTGCGCGGCTAAAGGTTGGTCGTGTATCGGGCAGCGCGGTTCACCCGCTCTGGCAAAAAGTAGGCGGAGATAATCATAGATTTCAGTGATAGTACCCACTGTTGAACGTGGATTATGTGAGGTCGACTTTTGTTCTATTGAAATGGCTGGAGATAACCCCTCAATGTGGTCAACGTCAGGTTTTTCCATTATCGATAAAAATTGACGCGCATAGGCTGACAATGATTCAACATATCGTCGTTGGCCCTCGGCATAAAGGGTGTCAAATGCCAATGATGACTTTCCTGACCCAGACAAGCCAGTGATAACAATTAAGGCATCCCGCGGTAATTCTAGATCGATGTTTTTCAAGTTGTGCGTGCGTGCGCCGCGAATACTTATGCTTTTCATTAGGCTTCCGTATAGAATAAGGCCAAACGGATAAATATACCCCTAGTTACCACGATGATGCAAAATCAAAACACAACTTCTAGTATGACCCCTCTCGAGAAGCGAAGTATTACCGGCCTAGCCAGTATATTTGCGCTCCGTATGCTGGGCTTATTCATGATTTTGCCGATATTTTCGCTGGCTGCTGAACAATATTCGGGGTCTACCCCTTTACTCATAGGGCTTGCTATTGGCGCGTATGGTTTAACCCAAGCTTTGTTTCAAATTCCCTTCGGCATGTTGTCAGACAAAATTGGTCGCAAGCGCGTCATCACCGCTGGTTTACTATTATTTGCAGCTGGCAGTGTTGTCGCAGCCACAGCTGACAGTATTCAAATGGTCATACTAGGTCGTTTATTGCAAGGTAGCGGGGCTATCTCCGCTGCTGTCATGGCCTTAACTGCCGACTTAACGCGTGATGAACATCGCACTAAGGCGATGGCTAGTATTGGCATTAGTATTGGGCTGTCTTTTTCTGTCGCACTCGCCTCTGGTGCCGCATTAGAAAATTGGATCGGCTTGTCTGGTATTTTCTGGGCTACGGCAGCATTTGCTTTAGTAGGCATTGCCATTTTGCATTTATGGGTGCCAACCCCCATGCGTTGTATTACACATCGGGATATGGAACCCGCCCCGAAACAATTCATTAAAGTATTACGAAACCCGGATATTATGCGTTTAGTGCTCAGTATCATGATGTTACACCTACTATTGACCACCAGCTTTTTTGCCTTACCCATCGCCTTATTTGAACATGGTTTAGCCAAAAGTGAACATGCCTTGGCCTATTTACCCGTTCTAGTCTTGGCCTTCATCGCGATGGTGCCATTTATCATCATTGCTGAAAAATATCGTAAAATGAAACCTATCTTTATGGGCGCGGTGATTGTCTTAGGCTTAGTTCAACTTTCTTGGGCTTTTTTTACCAGCTCAGTCAATGGTCTTTTAGTTGGCCTATGGTTGTTCTTTACAGCCTTTAACTTTCTTGAGGCTAGTTTACCCTCAATGATGTCAAAGCTAAGCCCGTTGGAAAATAAAGGAACCGCACTTGGGATTTATTCAACGGCACAATTTTTAGGTGCTTTTATAGGTGGTGCCACTGGTGGCTTTTTATACGGACAATTTGGCGTTACCGGTGTTTTCATTGCCGGTGTAATCATTAGTTTGGTGTGGCTAGTCATAGTTCTACCTATGAAGCAACCCCGCCACTTATCTACTAAAATTCTAGAACTCTGTGAACTAACGGATGATAATGCCCTCAACACAGCCCGTCAATTGAATGAAATCAATGGCGTCGTAGAAACGATGTTAGTCACGAAGGAGCAAGTGGCTTATGTCAAATATGCACCAGAAGAACTCGACCTGAGTGAACTAGATGCTTTTCGTGTTTCATCATCGTAGCGTAGAATACACTCTTAAACTTAATATCAAATTCAGGAGCAAACCATGTCAGTAAATAAAGTGATTCTTGTTGGACGACTCGGTGCAGAACCAGAGAGCCGTGCCTTCCCCGACGGCGGCTCGATTTGTAATTTACGGCTAGCAACTTCTGAATCCTGG
>JBLIIN010000034.1:0-11374 GCA_047635075.1 Methylophagaceae bacterium
CTGTCTTGTAGTCCTTGTTTTTTAAACAAAAAACTGATGTCAGTCGCTTCTTTTACGACCTACTCTCAATATCGGCGCTTTGCCCCATGGCGTAGCTGGCCAGATATACACTAACTTTAATTACCGACTAGTCTTACTTAATAAACTTTTGTCGTTTACTAAGCTTGTGGGAACCACTTACATTTTTTGCTCTGAATTGAGCATCCATCACGCCTGACTCGTGCCAACCGTGTACTTCGAAACTTGTAGGGCTGCTACCGCATCTACCAATTATTTGGGAGCGACGCTGCCATGTTAAGGTCTTTACTGAGTGAAAATCCGGTATACTACCGTCCTCCAAACCCGACCAGATGTTGACTATAACAGCCAACCCTACTATCAGCAATAGTAAACCTAAAGATTTTCTATGACATCGAACAACCACAAAACACTTTCTGTTCAATTCATTGAAATAACTGAGTCAAATGCAGGCCAAAGACTTGATAATTTTTTAGTTTCTCTAGAAAAAAGTGTTCCTAAAAGTCGTATTTATCGTGCACTTCGAAAAGGTGAAGTCAGAGTCAATAAAGGCCGAAAAAAACAAACTTATAAATTACAGTTAGGCGATTCTGTTCGAATTCCACCTTTTCACGTCACTGAAAAAACAACCCTTGACACTGTCAGTGAATTTTTACGCCGTCAACTTGATGAATGTATTTTACTTGAGGATGAGGACTTACTTATTCTTAATAAACCCACAGGCCTAGCCGTTCACGCTGGCAGTGGTATCGCTCAAGGCATTATCGAAGCACTTCGCATCACGCGTTCAGAGCTCCCATTCCTAGAGTTGGTCCATCGCCTTGATCGCGATACATCAGGGTGTTTATTACTGGCAAAAAATCGTCCTGCCCTACTCAATCTACAACAGCAAATGCTCGATCACGATATCAATAAGCGCTACCTAACGCTTCTAAAAGATGGTTGGGGGCAACAAGAAAAGCGCGTCATTGCCCCGCTGCAAAAAAATACGGTGTCATCTGGAGAACGGATGGTCCGCGTTGATGACACGGGTAAATATGCTGAAACTTTATTTATTCCTTTGCAATCATTTCCTAATGCACAACTAACCGAGGTTGTTCTTTTCACTGGCCGGACACATCAAATTCGTGTTCATGCCAAACACATTGGCCATCCCTTGGCAGGGGATGATAAATACGGTCAGCGTGAATTCAATAAGCAAATGAAAAAAGCTGGGCTAAAGCGACTATTTCTTCACGCTTGGAAGCTCGGCATCGCTCACCCAACAACAGCACAAGCTTTGATGATCGAAGCGCCAATGCCAGAACAATTACAAAACTTCATTCATAAAATGAAGAATGCGTTATGAAGCAATATGACCTCATTGTCTTTGATTGGGATGGCACTTTAATGGACTCGACTCAACAGATTGTTGACGCAATGCAACTCGGCATCAAACAGCTTGATTTGCCGAGGCTCTCAAATAAGTCAGTCAGCCAAATTATTGGACTAGGGCTGAATGAAGCCATCCACGCGCTTTATCCAGACTTGGATCCAAACATGCGACAAGCACTAGGCATGCACTATCAACAAAACTGGTTGAATAGCCCTTATGAAGCACCCTTATTTGACAACGCTTATCACCTTATTGAGCAACTTCACCAGCAAAATTACTTTTTGAGTGTCGCGACCGGAAAGGGCCGGCGAGGGTTAAACAAAGTACTACAACAAACGCAATTGGGTAGTTTTTTTCACGCCACACGTTGCGTCGATGAATGCCATTCCAAACCCCATCCTGACATGTTACAACAGCTGATGGATTATTTAGGTGTGACACCTAATAGAACGCTCATGATTGGTGATACTAGTCATGACCTCAATATGGCTAGTAATGCCAAGGCCGACGCAATTGCAGTCACTCATGGCGCACATGATATCGAGACACTAGAACAGTGTAATCCCAAATTTATTGCTGAAAACTTGCACCAAGTCCAACAATGGTTGACACAATAAATAACAAACCCACCAACTTTTGGTATGATTCGCTTAACTTTACAACCTTAATTGGATATACATAATGGCTACATTTGGTGACTTCCCTCCTTCGGATAACAATAACAACCGCACAACACCAGAAGCTGATCAATGGGAACGTAAAGTCCTACAAGATCTTGCTTTTGCTGCCATTAAAGAGCAACGCGCCAGTCGACGTTGGGGCTATGTTTTTAAGGGCTTCATTCTACTTTATCTGGTTGCGGTATTAGTGTTGGCTATGTCTAACAAGGAAATCCAAGCTTATGCTGAAGAACATACAGCGCTAGTCGAAATTAAAGGTGTCATTGCTGCTGATGCTGAGGCCAATGCTGATAATATTGTCACCGGTATTAGTGAGGCTTTTGATAATCAGCAAGCTAAAGGCCTCATTCTCAGAATGAATACACCAGGTGGAAGCCCTGTTCAATCAGGCATCATCAACGATGAAATAAAACGGCTCCAAGCCACACGACCCAACTTCCCTGTCTATGCTGTTATTCAAGATGTTTGTGCATCCGGTGGCTATTATATTGCCGTCAGCGCCAAAGAAATTTATGCGGATAAAGCCAGCATTGTCGGCTCTATAGGCGTTAGGATGGACAGCTTTGGTTTTACCGACATCATCGCCAAACTCGGCGTCGAACGCCGCTCAATAACAGCGGGCGAAAACAAAGCTTTTCTTGACCCATTCTTACCCATGAAAGAAAAAGACATCAAACATGCCCACTCAATGCTAAACAACATTCACCAACAATTCATTGATGTTGTCAAAGCGGGTCGTGGCGATCGACTAGCCAAAAACCCCGACCTTTTTTCTGGTTTATTCTGGTCTGGCGAACAAGCTTTACCACTGGGCTTAATAGATGGCTTGGCTAACAGTAGTACCGTAGCAAGGGATAAAGTCGGCGCAGAAAAAATCGTCGATTACACACCGCGCCCTGATTATTTTGATCGCTTTGCCGGTAGGTTGGGGGCCAGCCTCAGCCAAGCATTAGTCAACTTATCAACGGCAAAGGTGCAGTAATTATGTCAGAGGAAACAACAGAACCAAGCCAGCAACAACTTGCTCGAGAAGCTTTATTCCGTCATAACGATCTAACGCACCCTGTGATACAAGTTCTGATCAATCTAAAACTTGAATACACTGAAGACGACGAATAGCCTATGGAATTTACCGCAGACGCACTGATCAACAAATCTCTTGAGCTCGTTTCTCCGCCAACGACCTATACCCAACTCGATGCACTAATTCATGACGACAGCGCCTCGGCTGACGATATTAGCCAAGTCATTAATGCTGATCCCGCACTGACGACTCGCCTGTTGAGAATCGTCAACAGCCCTTATTACGGCTTCCCATCGCAAATCAGTACAATCTCAAGGGCCATTGCTATAGTCGGTACTAGTGAGTTAGCCCAACTAGTCCTAGCCACCTCGGTCATCAATTCTTTTCGAGGTATTCCTGAAGATCTAATCAAAATGACAGACTTCTGGCGACATAGCATTGCTTGCGCCATCACCGCCAGTATTATTGCAAAAAAATGCAAAATGCAGGTGCCTGAGCAATTTTTTATCGCAGGCCTACTCCAGAACATTGGTAGCCTTGTGATTTATCAGACCATCCCTGAACTGGCCAGAGAGGCAATTACCAGCTCATTGTTTGGTAACGAAACATTGTATGAATCCGAACGAAGATTACTCAGTTTCGATCATACCGAAGTGGGTGAAGCACTTGCCAAAAAATGGCGTCTTCCTGCCGCACTCACCGAAATCATTCGCTATCACCACACACCATCACAGACAAAACTGTTCCCAATAGAGACTGCGATTGTTCATCTGGCTGACGTAATGGTCACCGCCGCAGGCATTTTTGGACACTCGGGTGATCGCCACGTCCCCAAGCTTGA
This sequence comes from Methylophagaceae bacterium, assembly GCA_047635075.1. Taxonomy (GTDB): domain Bacteria; phylum Pseudomonadota; class Gammaproteobacteria; order Nitrosococcales; family Methylophagaceae. The sequence goes on from JBLIIN010000034.1 coordinate 3,939, forward strand.
TCATCAAGCTTGGCAGGAGCTTAAATTAGACGAACAGCAATTGCCTGATATTATGCAACAAGTAAAAGATAAAATTGATGATCTAGCATCCATGTTAGCAACGGCTTAATTCAAATTTACCTTACTAATAAATAAGATTATTTTCAAACAACGAGGCAATTCATGAGAACAGTTCTACTTGGCGCACCTGGCTCAGGTAAAGGTACACAAGGTGTTGTACTTTCAAAAAAATACGGTATCCCCCAAATTTCAACCGGGGACTTACTACGCGCGGCCGTGACTGCGGGCAGTGCATTAGGCAAAGAAGCAAAGTCAGCCATGGATGCCGGTGCACTGGTCTCAGATGACATCGTTATTGGCTTAATTAAAGAACGTATATCTCAGCCCGATGCAACAAAAGGCTATGTTTTGGATGGCTTTCCTCGCAACATACCTCAAGCCGAAGCCCTAGACGGAATGCTTGATGACCTCAACCACCCATTGCAAGGTGTCGTGTTACTAGATGTCGCTTTTGAAGAGTTGATGCAACGCCTTACTGGACGCCGTACCTGTAAAGACTGCGGCGCCATCTATAATATTCATCTCTCACCAGCCAAAGTAGCGGGTCACTGCGACAGTTGCAGTGGCGAGCTTTTTCAACGCGCAGATGACAATGAAGAAACCATTGGTAATCGCTTGAATGTGTATCAAGAACAAACAGCACCACTGGTTGACTATTACCACCAACAACACAAATTACACACCGTCATTGGTACAGGTGATGTCAAGGGCATCACCGAAGCAATAGGTGGTGTTTTCGACACACTGTAGTCATCGTAACAATGACTACTGTTCTTGCTGTCGGCATTGCCACCTTAGATATCATCAACGTGGTGGAACGCTATCCCTCAGAGGATAGCGAGACTCGCGCCATTAGCCAACATAAAACACGTGGGGGTAATGCGACCAACACACTTATTGTTTTAAGTCAGCTCGGCCACCAGAGTCATTGGGCAGGCGTGCTCATTGATGAAAGCGATAGCCAAACTATCACTCGCAACTTAGCAAAACACAATATCGACACCTCAGCCTGTAAAACTCTACCCGTCGGTAAGATGCCTACGTCTTATATCACTCTCAACAAAATCAATGCCAGCAGAACTATCGTGCACTATCGTGATAGTCCAGAATATGATTTCGCAAGCTTTAAAAAAATTGACTTAAACCTCGTCGATTGGGTTCACTTTGAGGGTCGAAATATTGAAGAAACTAAGGATATGCTCATACACCTAAAGCAAGCTTATCCTGAGCTTCCTTGTTCGGTAGAAGTGGAAAAGTCAAGACAGGGCATCGAATCGCTATTTTGTTTACCAGATTGGATCTTCTTTTCGAAAGACTATGCCATCAGCCAAGGACACCCCAACGCGATAACATTTCTCAAACAGTTATCACAAAGTATCTCAGTGCAAGCGACCTGCACATGGGGAGAACGGGGGGCATGGCTAATCACTAAAAATAAAACCATTACCCATCAAAATACACACCACACAGTTGCTGTTCTCGATACTTTGGGTGCGGGAGACACTTTTAATGCGGGCTTTATACATGGGCAGTTAAAAAAGCTGGCCCCACAAGAGTGCCTGAGTTATGCGACACAGCTTGCTAGCCACAAATGTACACAGCTTGGACTAGAATCCATCAACCGTGATCTGACGATAAAAAATTAACACTATGCAACGTTATTTCCTCTGCCAACAACAAGATATCATCGAAGCCCATCCCCGTGGTTTTGATATTGAGATAGACCCTGTCCAAGACCCCTTTGCCGTATTACTAATTCGCTACGACGGCCAACTTTATTGCTATCAAAATCGCTGCCCCCACCTAGGAATTCCACTTAATTGGCAACCAGATGATTTCTTATCTCAAGAAGACACTCACATTCAATGTTCAACCCACGGTGCCCTATTTAACCTAACTGACGGCCAGTGCATAATGGGCCCTTGTAATGGCGACCAGCTCACACCTTTGGTAATAGAGTGTGATGAAGACGACAAAATTTGGTTAAAAGTAATATAAAAACAATAAGTTTGCTCGCATATCTCATCTTGTTATGACACAATTCAATCCATAGGAATATAACGAGACCAATGGGATGGATATAAAAAAACGAATTCGAATTGGAGATTTGCTTATCGAAAATAAGCTGATCTCTGAGCAACAACTCGAAGTCGCCCTCGCAGAGCAGAAAAAAACACGCCGAAAACTTGGAAAAACCCTAGTCGACCTTGGCTATATTGACGAAACAGTATTACTTGAACTTATCTCCGAACAGCTCGGCATCACCTATATCAGCCTCAAAAAATATCCGATCGATCAAGACAGTCTTCGAAAACTGCCAGAAATTCACGCCCGCCGATTCCGAGCAATCGCATTAGCAGAAGAAAATGGCAAAATCATTGTTGGCATGGCAGATCCTAGCGATATCTTTGCCTATGATGAAATTAACAAGGTTTTACAACAACCTATCACTGTTGCAGCGATCAGTGAAAGCGACTTATTTCATCATTTAGATATAGGCTACCGTAAAACAGACCAAATCGATAGCTTGGCAGAAGTTTTAGATGACGAACTGTCAGGTACTGACTTCGATTTACAAGCATTAACCAACGCCACCAGCGTCAGTGATGCCCCCGTCGTAAAACTTCTCCAAGCTATCTTTGAAGATGCCGTCAGTATGAAGGCATCTGATATTCATATCGAACCAGATAGCAATATGCTCAGAATCCGCCAACGCATCGATGGTATCCTACATGAACAAATTGTCGATGAAACCCGAATCGCATCAGCGCTGACATCACGCTTAAAATTAATGGGCGGTCTCAATATTTCAGAGAAACGTCTACCACAAGATGGCCGTTTTAACATCAAAGTGAAAAACAAAAACATTGATGTCCGTTTATCGACCATGCCGATGGTCTATGGTGAATCTGTAGTCATGCGCTTATTAGATCATTCCCAAGGTTTACTTAATTTTGATAAACTGGGTATTCCAAAAGATATCTTAGAGCCTTTTAGAAAACTAATAAAAAAACCACATGGCTTAGTACTGGTAACAGGCCCGACGGGGAGTGGTAAAACCACAACTTTATATACAGCATTAAATGAAATCAATGATCCTGCAACTAAAATCATTACGGTGGAAGATCCCATTGAATATCAATTGCCTCGCATCAATCAAGTCCAAGTTCATGATAAAATTGGATTAACATTTCCATCTATACTTCGAACTGCATTGAGACAAGATCCTGACGTAATTCTTATTGGCGAAATGCGAGATGCAGAAACGGTCAATATCGGTCTCCGAGCAGCAATGACAGGTCATTTAGTCTTTTCAACATTACACACTAACGATGCTATCAGTACCGTCAGTCGTCTTCTCGATATGGGCGCCGAAGGCTTCGTCGTCGCATCTTCATTACAAGCGGTGTTGGCTCAAAGGTTAATTCGGCGCTTGTGCCTTGACTGCAGAGTTCCTCACAAACTCAGCCAACAAGATAAAATCCTAACTGACAAAGTTTTGAGTAAAACGCCATCATCCGCTTCATTTTACCAACAAAAAGGCTGCAACCAGTGTAACAATACCGGCTATAAAGGCCGAATTGGCGTATATGAATTACTCGTCATGACCCCTCAGCTCCTCTCTTGTTTACAAAAAAACGATAACATTAGCTTTGGAGAACAAGCTAAAAATCAAACCGGCTTTAAAACGCTAACCACCCGTGCGTTCGAACTTGCAATACAGGGAGTGACAACCTTAGAAGAGGTTATGCGTATTGCGAGTGACATCGACGTTATCGCTGAAACTACTCTCAAAGTCGCGAGCAAATAATCATGGGACTATTCCTCTACAAAGGTCGCAACAAAGACGGCGAAATTGTTATTGGAGAATACGAAGCTTCTACCAGTACTGATGCCGCTAGCCATCTCCTCAATGTGGGTATCACGCCCATTGATATAGATGCCGTATCAGAAAAGAAAAATGATGATGCAATCGCCCTACTCAACAGCCTAGTTATTGAGAAGAAACCCGATCTCAACGACCTAATTATGTTTAGTCGCCAAATGGCGACCTTATTAAGAGCCGGGATTTCAATATTACCCGCTCTAAACGGCTTGAAAACCCATATGGAGCACGCAGGCTTATCAGCAGCAATCAGTGGCCTGGCCAACGACCTCGAAAATGGCCGAAGCTTAGCAGGCAGCATGCAACATTTCCCTAAAATATTTCCACCTCTATTCATCAGCATGGTCAATGTCGGGGAAAACACCGGTCGACTGGATCAAGCTTTCTTACAAATTCATCAGTACTTAGAGATCGATAAAGAAACGCAAGATCAAATAAAAGCGGCTACCCGCTATCCTACCTTTGTCATCGTGGCCCTTGTTATTGCCATGGTGATTATCAATATTTTTGTCATTCCATCATTTAGTAATGTGTTTGCTGGCTTTGGAAGTGAGTTACCTTGGGCAACTCAGATTCTGATGGGCACTTCGGATTTTATGGTCAATCATTGGAAATTATTATTGGCCTTAGCGGCTCTATCAATTGTTGGACTCAAAGGCTATCTAAAAACAGAACGAGGCCTTTATAAGTGGGACCGGATTAAACTCAAAATACCCTTTGTCGGCTCCATTATCGAGCGAGCCACTTTGGCCCGATTTTCACGTGCTTTTTCTATGGCCTCACGGGCGGGGGTCCCTATCACTCAGATACTCTCAATTGTAAGCCGCGCTGTTGATAATCGATTTTTAGAACGCAGAATCATGGGAATGCGTGATGGTTTAGAACATGGTGAATCACTGACTCAAACAGCCATCGTCAGTAATTTATTTACCCCACTGGTATTACAAATGATTTCTGTTGGTGAAGAAACCGGTGCAGTAGATGAAATGCTGATGGAAGTCGCCAATTTTTACGAACGCGAAGTCGAGTTCGACACCAAGAGACTTAGCAGCGCTATCGAACCCATTTTGATAAGTGTGATAGGTGTCATAGTACTCATCCTAGCACTTGGTATATTCTTACCAATGTGGGATTTAGGGGGCGCCGCCATGGGACGCTAGATCTAAAAACAACAATTATATTATTAAAGTAACAAATATCAAAGTGGATATGTCCACAAAAAAACTCACTCAGAAAGGATAACAGAATGAAAAATTCACGTGGTTTCACATTAATCGAGCTTGTCATGGTAATCGTGATACTAGGTATCTTAGCGGCCGTCGCTTTACCTAAATTTGCAAACCTCCAAGGAGAGGCAAGAGAAGGTTCTATTCGAGGCGCATACGGTGCAGCCACATCAGCAATGGCCATCGTCCACTCTCAATCAATCATTAATGGAGATGAAGCTGTTGCGACCAGCACCGTAACATTGGAGGGCGTCGTGATTGATGTTGCCTATGGTTATCCCATTAGAACCTCAATTGCTGCAGCCGCTGGTCTTAGTTCTGATGATTACAGCATTGATGACTCGACCGGAGCCGTAGCACTGAGAGCAAACTGTGGCTTTGTCTATACCAACGCAGGTGCAGCGGCACCCGCGACCATAGCGCTGACTGTGGCTGGTTGTTAATGGCTGTTGTTAATTGAATCAAGAGCCGTAACCGCAGACATGATTTCAGTGAATGTTCGCCCAAAGTATCATTGTGGCTTCACTTTAGTAGAGCTCGTGATGGTCATTGTAATACTGACTATTATGTCTGCTGTTGCATTACCCCGTTTTTTTGAACGGAGTACTTTCCAGGATCGGGCCGTCTATGACGATATTGTCAATACACTTCGTTATGCCCAAAAAATTGCCGTTGCCTCTGGGTGTCCAACACAGTTCCAATACGTCCCTGCCACCAGCACTTATCAAGTGATGCAAGAACAGGTTTGCAACAATGACACCTTTGACCAAATAGTGACCAATCCAGCAACACACTCGACATTAACGAATACACTCAATGGCACCCCATTTAATACCACCACGAACACGATCACCTTTTTTGCTCTCGGTAATGTTTCAACCTCAGCTACACTCACGGTCGCCAGCAAAGCTATTAGTGTCGAAAACCAAACTGGTTTTGTTAATGCACAATAAATTACTCCCCCATCAGCAAGCCGGCGCAACAATGGTCGAACTGATTATCAGTATCGTCATTGTCAGCACAACGATAGCCGGCGTCTTAGGCATTATTAATCTAACCGTATTACATTCTGCTGACCCAATTGCCCAACAACAAGCCATCGCCATCGCCGAATCGTATATTGAAGAAATAACAGCCTTACCTACCACTGACCCAGACGGAACAAATAACGGCGAAACCCGTGCTACCTTTGATAATGTCGATGATTATAACGGCCTTAGCGACACGGGTGTGATTGACCAGGTCGGTAATATAATTGCCAACTTAGACAACTATAACGTCAGTATTGTTATTAATAACCAAACAATTAACGGCCTTGCAAACATGCGAGAAATTGCTGTAACAGTGCAACGCCCAGGAATCGCTATCATTAAGCTAGTCGCCTATAAAGCCCCCTAAATGAAGCCCAACAGACCACCAGTGCTAAAAAACCAAGCTGGTTTTTCATTAATTGAGCTTGTCATCGTCATTGTGCTCAGCGCTATCCTAGCGTCAATGGCGGCATCTGTGCTCAAACTACCGATTCGCGCTTATGTCGATAGTGCAAGACGCGCCTCCTTATCAGATACCGCTGAATCGGCAATACGCCGAATGCAAAGAGATATCCGACGAGCCCTACCTAATAGTATTCGCATATCACCAGACCAAACAACCCTAGAATTGCTCCACCTCATTGATGGCGGCCGATATCGCGCTGTAGCCGATAATACTACTTCCCCCCCTACTGGCGATATCCTCAACTTTGATATAGCCGACACCACATTTGATGTGTTGGGTGAATTGAATAGTGTCACCAACATCAGTGTCAATAATGATAGTCTCGTCGTCTACCCTTTAAACTCTATTGGCAACAACCCATATGATGGCGACAATACGACAGTGATAACGGCAGCCACGACGAATACACTCACCTTCAATGCCTTCCAGTTTCCATTACGTTCACCCAATCAACGTTTTTTTGTTATTGATACGCCTATTACTTATCGTTGCAACACTGCCGCTGTCACCCCTAATGACAAAACGTTATTACGTTATGACAACTACATAATACAAAGTGCACAACCACTCATTCCTAATGTCACCCCAGCGATTCAAGCCAATCAAGTTGCCGCCTGCCGGTTTAGTTTTAATTCAGGATCAAATACACGTTCAGCAGTGGTCACAGTTGAACTTACTTTAACGGACGAGTCTGGCGAATCTATTAATCTCCTACATCAAGTACATCTGGATAATCAGCCGTGAAAAAGCAACAAGGCATGGCACTT
>JBLIIN010000035.1:0-11210 GCA_047635075.1 Methylophagaceae bacterium
TTTATTTGTTTCCTTATGTGCCAAAAATTGGCACATTGCTGCCATCACCATTGGTGAATATTGTTGTGCTAACCCTGATTGTCTATCTGTTTGGTATAGACGTACGCACCATTGGAGACATGGGAGATCTGCCGGATACCTTACCTATTTTCTTGTGGCCTGATGTGCCTTTTAATTTTGAAACATTGGCTATCGTTTTCCCTTATTCGGTGTCCATTGCGATTGTTGGTTTATTAGAATCGTTAATGACCGCTAACGTGATTGATGAACTTACGGACACGGAAAGCGACAAAAAGCGTGAATGTAAAGGCCAAGGGATTGCAAATATCGGTTCTGGTTTGATTGGTGGCATGGCTGGATGCGCGATGATAGGTCAATCTATAATCAACGTGAAATCAGGAGGCCGTGGCCGTTTATCCACCATGGTGGCTGGCGTTGTGCTGCTAATTCTTGTGGTTTTCCTCAATGATATTTTGTCGAATGTACCTATGGCCGCACTTGTTGCCGTCATGATCATGGTATCCGTTGGTACCTTTAACTGGAACTCGATTAGAGAATTGAAAACTAATCCAGCTAGCGCTTCTAGCGTTATGGTAGCGACGGTGATAGTTGTGGTGTGGACACATAATTTAGCCTTTGGTGTCTTTACCGGTATCTTAATTGGTTCTTTATTTATGGCACAACGTTTAAGCCAGTTTTTATTGGTTGAAACTGACTATGACGAAGCAAATGATACGAGAACGTATCAGGTCATTGGCCAGGTTTTTTTTAATTCATCAGATAAGTTTGTTGGCTTTTTTGATTTTAAGGAAGCGGTTGATAAGGTCGTAATAGATGTTCATCGTGCTCATTTTTGGGACATTACTGGTGTTGCAGCCCTGGACAAGGTGGTGATTAAGCTTCGTCGTGAAGGTGCTGATGTCAGCATTATTGGATTGAATGAAGCCAGTGAGACTTTATTAGATAAATTCGCTGTCCATGATAAGCCGGAAGAAGTAGAAAAAATGATGGGAGATCATTAACAATGACGATAATGAAAAAGGGATTAATACTGGCGGGTGTCGATGGTTCTAATTTAAGTGATGCTGTTTTAGACTACGCAATTTGGTTATCAAAAAAGTCTCTGGCACCACTGAAGATACTGCATACCATCGAGCATTCCCATCATAGCGAACAAGTACGACATGAAGGTAATTTAACGCCCAATATGAGGGAACAATTGTTGGATGAACTTTCTGATGAGGAACGCTTGGAAAGTAAAAAGCTGATTGCTGAAGGTAAACAAATCCTAAATGACGCCAAAGAAAAAGCGGAAGCCGCCGGCATAACAGATATTATTGCTAAACAGAGACACGGCTCATTACCCGGGGCACTGATAGATTTGCAATCTCGTCTGGCGATGGTGGTCATCGGATCGAAAGGGCGTGATCATGAAGGACAGCTAGATGGTTTAGGTGCACAAATAGAAGAGGCGATTCGTGTCATCAATAAGCCTATTTTTATTGCCAAATCTACTTTTAAAGAACCTAAAAAAGTCATGTTTGCGTACAACGGCAGTCCCAGCTCTCATAAAGCATTGAACTTGTTGTCAACGATGCCTTTGTTTAAGCAAGGTTTGGAAGTTCATGTTGTTAGTGTCAAAAATAATTTAACCGAAGCTCAAAACCTGATCGAAGATGCACAGACTGTTTTAAATGATGCTGGCATTGACATGATTGGTAAAGCGATGACTGGCGAGGCTGTTGATGTCTTAACGCATTATCAAACTATGCATAATATTGATATTACGGTCATGGGGGCATTCAGTCATGGTAAGTTTCATGGTTTCTTTTTTGGTAGTTTCACAACTCAAATGTTGCTAGAAAGTCATACACAGTTCTTGTTAGTACGATGATAAAATAACACTATATTGACGCTGACAGCCTCTAATTAAAATGCACTTTTGAGGCTTTTATAGTTAAACAGTCATCATTTATTTTGTAATCGCTTGAGTCTTCAGTTGTCTGATATATTACAAAGCTAAAAGAGGAAAGTATGGCTTACACTACAGAGTATGATCTTTGCGTCATTGGCGGCGGGGCTGCTGGTCTTGTTACAGCAGCAGGGGCTGCGGCATTAGGTGCGAAAGTTATATTGATCGAGCGAGATAAGTTAGGAGGAGACTGTCTATATACCGGGTGTATCCCAAGCAAAACTTTGCTTCATTCAGCACAGGTTGCTTATGCTGTTAAGAGAGCATCTCGGGCAGGCTTATCAGCTACACTTGCTCCTGTAGACCAACAGAAAGTGTTAGAGCGGGTGACACAGGTTATCCAGAAAATAGAACCCAATGATAGTCCTGAGCGGTTCCGTAAGTTGGGAGTAGAAGTTTTATTTTCTCAAGCACAGTTTATTGATGGCAATACTTTAACTGCTGGTGAAAGGACAATCACGTCACGTCATTTCGTCATTGCAACTGGGTCAAGGCCACTTCTGCCTGACATAGCAGGACTAGACAGTGTCGATTTCCTAACCAATGAGACCATTTTTGATTTAACAGAGACGGTTAAACATTTAATTGTAATTGGCAGCGGACCGATAGCATGTGAGTTGGCACAAAGTTATGCTCGTTTGGGTGCAAAAGTCACAATAGTAAGTCAGTCTGGTCTTTTACCACGAGAAGATAAGGACCTATCAGCAGTTGTTAAGACACAATTTGAATCTGAACAAATTGAGTTACATTTAGAGGTTGATGTCGAGCAGGTCATTAAAACGGACACAGGATTGGCGGTACAGTTTTATCATGATGAACATGATATCGTTGAAGGTAGCCATATACTGGTTGCCACAGGCCGCTTAGCCAATATTGAAGGCTTAGGCTTGGAACAGGCCGGGGTTGCGTTTAACGCGGGCCATTTGGTGTTGGATAAACGCCTTAGGACAACGAATAAACATATTTTTGCTTGTGGTGATGTCGCAGGGCCATATTTGTTTACCCATATGGCAGAACATCAAGCTGGTGTGGTTTTGCGTAATACGCTATTTCATTTGCCAACCAAAGCACAAACATTAGGGATATCTTGGTGTACGTTTACATCTCCTGAACTGGCCCGGGTTGGGTTGTCTGAGTATGAAGTGCGAGAACAAGGTAAAGCTCATGAGGTTTATTGCTTTCCCTTTGCTGAGATTGATCGGGCTATTACAGATGATGATACAACGGGAATGGCTAAGGTTATTACGTCACCCAGGGGTAAAATTCTCGGAGCCTGTATTGTAGGGCCCAATGCTGGTGAATTAATTGCAGAATACAGCTTGGCAATGTCTGCAGGCTTGTCAGTCTCTGCATTGAGCAAAACAATTCATCTTTATCCCAGCTTGGCGCAGATCAACCGTCGAGTCGCTGATCTGAGATTGAAGTCTTCATTAACCCCTTTTAAACAACGTTTATTGAAAAAGCTGTTTGGTCTGAGAGGTGGGCAATAAAATGGCTGTAAAGTGGCTAACTTTAATTTTTTTTACTGGCTTAGTCGCGATATTCTTTATCTTTGATGGGCCGGCTTATCTAACCTTGTCAGGCTTTCAAGGTTATAAAGCAACATTGCTAGATTATGTTGAACACCATTTCTTGTTGTCTATTTTATTGGCAATGAGTCTCTATATTCTGGCAGTCGCTTTAAGTTTGCCTGGAGCAGCATTTTTATCATTATTAATGGGCTTTGTATTTGGCCGCTGGTTAGGCTGGCTGCTGTTAGTGTTTGCTGCCACCATAGGTGCAATATTGGTATTCTGGCTTGCTCGTTATCTACTTTATGGCTGGGCAAAAAGCAAACTAGATGGTATTAGTGCCGCACAAAAGATAATCAATACATTTGAGCGGCATGCCTTACAGTATTTATTGTTTTTACGTTTAGTGCCTTTATTTCCATTTTGGTTGGTAAACTTAACAATGGCAATGACGACAATCAAGACTAAGCAATATGCGATGGGGACTTTGATTGGGATCATGCCTGGCAGTTTCGTCTTTGCTAATTTGGGTCAATCTCTCGCTACAATTGAACGGCTTGACCAAGTTTTTTCAAGTGAGTTATTGTTTGCTTTTGGCTTGTTCGGACTTTTAATGTTGGTCCCTGTCTTTATGAGTAAGACAAAGCAATCATTTGAGGATAAGTAATTATGTTGGATTCAGCGCCATTATTACAAAAAAATAACTTTCCAGCCATTACGAGAGCATCGCTAAAAACGGTTCAGGTTAACTTGGGTTATCTATGCAACTTGAGCTGTGTGCATTGTCATGTCAATGCCGGACCTAATCGAACTGAGTTGATGTCCAAAGAAACAATTGATGCCGTGCTGGATTATGCTTCAGTATCTGGCGCGAAGATTTTAGATTTAACCGGAGGTGCACCGGAGATGAACCCAGATTTCTATTATTGTGTTCGCGAAGCACGTAAACGAGGATTAAAAGTCATTGACCGCTGTAATCTTGTGATTTTAGAAGAGCCGGGTTATGAAGCATTAGGGGTTTTTCTAGCTGAACATCAAGTTGAAGTCGTTGCCTCATTACCCTGCTACATAGAGGATAATGTGGATAAGCAACGCGGTAATGGTGTATTCCAAACAAGTTTGGCAGGCTTAAAGCAGCTAAACGATTTGGGTTATGGTGAAGAGGGGCGTGGATTGATTCTAGATCTGGTTTTTAATCCGCAGGGAATTAGCCTTCCGCCTGAGCAACAAGCACTCGAGCGAAGTTATAAACATCACCTATCAACACACTATGGAATCGTGTTTAATCAACTATATACGATGGTCAATATGCCGATCCAGCGGTTTGGTAGTACCTTAATGAGTAAAGGCTTGTTTGACGATTATATGGGAGCACTGCTTAGTAGTTATAACTCTGATACTTTAGATGATGTGATGTGCCGCGAGATGATTAGTGTGGATTGGCAAGGGTACGTTTTTGACTGTGACTTTAATCAAATGCTTGATCTACCGTTGGCAAATCAGGGGGCACTACACATTAGCCAGTTGACAACGCAGAGTCTTGAAGGCAGTAGCATTGCGACACGTCAGCATTGTTATGGTTGCACTGCTGGACAGGGAAGTAGTTGTGGTGGCGCGTTAGCGTAAATTTTTATTAAGGAACTTTAATGACACTTGAACATAGTGTACTAGACCGGTATTCAGAAGGGGCTGAAACTCGACAGCCAGATTTATGTTGTCCTGTGGATTATGATTCGGCTTTATTGGCGATGTTACCTCAGGAAATCATTGAAAAAGACTATGGCTGTGGTGATCCTTCTCGGTATGTCCGTCAGGGAGACGTTGTACTTGATTTAGGGTCGGGCTCAGGCAAGATTTGCTATATGGCCGCACAATTAGTCGGTGAGCATGGCCGAGTAATTGGGATAGACATGAACGATGACATGCTGATGCTAGCACGAAAATACCAGACTGAAATGGCGGATAAGTTAGGAGGAGCTCGCGTTGAGTTTGTCAAAGGCTTAATTCAGGACTTAGCGGTTGATTTAACCGCTTTAGACGAACAGCTTGCTATAACACCGGTGTGTGATGCACAGGCTTTATTACGTTTGCAGTCATGGCAACAGACACAAGCAATAACAACACCTTTGATACTAGATAACTCCATTGACCTTGTTGTATCGAATTGCGTACTTAATCTAGTACAAGACAGAGATAAAACTAAGATGATTGACGAGATATTTCGGGTAGTGAAACCCGGCGGGAGGGTAGCCATTTCAGATATCATTAGTGATGAAATTGTGCCTGAACATTTAAAAACAGACCCTGATTTGTGGAGTGGTTGTCTATCAGGTGCTTTGCAAGAGCAAAATATGTTGGATGCCTTCGTAAAAGCTGGCTTTGTTGCTGTTGCTTATGATAAGTGGGAAGCAGAACCATGGCGAGTGGTTGAAGATATTGAATTTCGGTCGGTGACGATCACTGCTTTAAAGCCGATGGATGATCCATGTTTAGATGTCGGTCATGCTGTTATTTACCGTGGGCCTTACTCAGAAGTCTATGATGATCAAGGGCACGTCTATCCTCGTGGCCACCGTATTGCCACTTGTGCACGGAGTTATGACCTGTTGACCAGTGGCGTTTATAAAGATGACTTTATTGGTATTACGCCTGTGACGCTAAAACCCGCAGTGAATTGGTGCGCACCGGCTGGGACCTTGCGTCCAGCATCTGAAACTAAAGGAGCGCTACATCATGGTGGCGAGGCTGCTGATGGGGCTTGTTGTTAATATGGCCATTTTGCCGACTTAGGATGCAAATCAGCATTATTATTCCTTGTCTAAATGAATCGGCTGATATTCGCTACTTTTTATTACGGTTGCAAAAATTGCGTACAAAGTGTGTGCTGATTTTGGTCGATGGAGGTAGCGACGATGAAACAGTTGATATTGCACAGCCATATGTCGATCACTTGATTGTTTCAGAGCCAGGTCGAGCAAGACAAATGAACGCAGGGGCTAATGTAGTTCAATCAGGTATTTTATTATTTTTACATGCGGATACTTTTTTGCCGGAGGATGCGATTAATCAAATTGATTTAGCGATCGAGGCAGGGCACCAATGGGGTAGGTTTGATGTCTTCTTAGTAGGGAGCCACTTTTTATTGCCGATGATTGCAACATTGATGAATTGGCGTTCGGCGCTGACGCAGATTGTAACTGGAGATCAGGGATTGTTTGTTGAGAAAACATTGTTTGACAAAGTCGGGCAATATCCTGATATTGCTTTGATGGAGGATATTGCTTTGTCTAAAGCCTTGAAACTGTTGACAGCACCTTATCGTATTCGTAGTTGTGTGCAAACGTCAGCAAGGCGATGGATTGAGTTTGGTGTTATTAAAACGGTATTATTAATGTGGTGGTGTCGAGGCCAATTTTTCTTTGGTATTGACCCTACTTATTTACAACAACTTTATCGACGAGGCCAGTTTTGGATACGGTAATACGATTAGGTGTCTTTATAGTGATGCTGGTTCTGATGATGAGTTGGGAGGCTTACTCACCTCGCAGGCAACTGCGTTATTCGCGCTGGCAACGCTGGCCGATTAATATTGGTTTATCCGCTATAACCACTCTATTATTACGCTTTAGTATCGGTGGAGTCGCCTATTTTTCTGCCATATTAATGGCTGAGATGCAGTTTGGTTTATTGAATTTAATAACATTACCTCTTTGGCTATCAGTCGTTGTGGCTTTGGTCTTATTTGATTTAGCACTCTATGGCCAACATTTACTGTTACACCGTTGGCCGTTGTTATGGCGTCTACACAAAGTGCATCATACTGACCTAGATTTTGATGTGACAACGGCGGTACGCTTTCATCCAGTAGAAATTCTCTTATCATTGATTTATAAGGTGGTTGTGATTAGCTTATTGGGGCCACCTGCATTAGCGGTGCTTATTTTTGAATTGATTTTGAGTACCAGTGCACTGTTTAATCATAGTAATATTGGTCTCCCTGTCACCTGGGATAGGCGGATAAGATGGCTGCTGGTCACTCCCGATATGCACCGTATTCATCATTCCACTGTACAACAAGAAACCGATAGTAACTTTGGCTTTTCAATCAGTCTCTGGGATCGCTTATTCGGTACTTACACCATTGATCCTTCTTTAGGGCAAGAGGGGATGAATGTTGGTTTGTCTCAATATCGTCATAGCCCAAAAGTGACGTTAAAAAAATTACTGTTAATGCCCTTTAAGTCTTAACTTTGACTTATCAGTATCCAGATGCGTGCATCGTGGTATTTTGCAAAGCCCCCCTTGTTGGGCACGTGAAAACTAGGTTAATGCCGGCATTGTCGGCACAACAAGCGACAGAGGTACACATTGCATTAACTAAACGACTACTTTCCTGGTTGGCAGCGACTAAACTTTGTCCTATTGATTTATGGTGCAGCCCTGACTCAGGACATCACTTTTTTAAACACTGTGCTGATGAGTACGGTGTTTCTTTACATAATCAATGCGCTGGTGATTTGGGCGTCAAGATGGACCATGCTATTCAACTAAGTCTCAATGGGTCTAAACAAGTTTTATTGTTAGGCTGTGATAGTCCTTCATTATCTGAGCCGGACTTAGTTCAAGCTCTAACAGATTTAAACTCAGGAAAAGAGGTTGTTTTAGCGCCTGCTGAGGATGGTGGCTATGTAATGATAGGGTGTCATTCTCCACAACCAAAACTATTTACCGAGATGGCTTGGGGTACGGAGACGGTTTTTCAGATAACGGTTGAAAGACTCGATAGCCTAGGATCAGTATTTTCCACGACCCCATTGCAATGGGATGTCGACCGGTTTGAAGATTGGCAGCGTTTTTGTGAGATGAAATAACGTAGAATAGTGTTATTAAAAAATGAGATTATAAGAAAGATATGGCTGAGTTTAATGGCAAAGATGCGTTTGACGATGAAGATGAGAAGAGTAAATCTCAAGTTAAGCGTGAATTATTGGCGCTAAGAGCATTGGGCGTAACGCTCATTGCGTTACCAATGAAAGATTTAGAGAAGCTTGAGCTGCCTGAGCGTGTATACGACTCGGTTGTAAAAGCACAGGCTATGACTCATGGTGCTTTGAAGCGTGAAACAGGCTTTATTGGCCGATTGATTGCCGATGAAGACTATGAAGCGATCACTGCTAATGTAGCAAAACTTAAACAAGTACACCAAGGTGACGTTAGGCAGTTTCATCAGCTAGAACAATGGCGTGACGATTTATTAGCTGGTGATGCTACTATCATGACGTTACTACATCAGAGGTTTTCTGATTTCGATGGACAATATGTACGCCAACTGGTGCGAAATTCAGCAAAAGAAGCCAGCCAAACGAAAGGCCCCAAATCTTCTCGTTTATTATTTAAATATTTGCAAGAATGCCAGAGTAAATCGACTGTTTAATTGAATGCGTTCTTAGCTTGACAATAAAGCAAGTTTAGTCAGGCGATGACTGTACTGAACGACGCCGACCACCGGCATTTGAGACTAACAGGCACTTCTTTTTGACGAGTTGCCTGCTGATTAAATCGAGTTAATCAGCGACTGTGAAGCTATATTTATGTTCTTAGCTATTTTCCTAACTGAGGTTTAACTGTGCCAATAGCACCATCAGAACGGGCCTTTAGATAACTATAGATATTGTTGATATTGACCATTACGCTAGGATTACGTTGCCATGCAGGCATCTGGCCATTTTTTGTTACTTTTCCCATGCGATTAACCTTACCAAATTTGACTGCCCGCGTATATTCTTGGCGCGATATTGTGGCTAAGCTTGCCACTAGATTAGGTGCTTTGGGCCCACCTTGGCCAAAAGTACCATGGCAACGCGCGCACCATTGTCGATACACTTTGTAGCCTTGATAACTGTTTGGGTCTAGGGCTTTAGCGTCGGTCACGGTATAGGGCGTGTCTGCATAACTTGGCATCACTGCCGATAGCATTGAGGTTAAGCCAAGAATAAGAAACAGTGACATTTTTTTTGAGGCTGGCATGGTTTAGCTTTTTTGTAACATGACTGCTTACCCTGAAAAAAAAATGATTGTATCGCTTCGCTAATTGATTGCAAAAAGACGGTCGAAAGAATCATAACTCTAAGATTAGCAGAAAACGAGATTACTTTGGAATTGTATCGCTGCTAAATTCTATTTCAACAGATTACAATTTAGGTTGTCTTGACAGGTTTAGTTATTTCAATGTAGTTTGGGCTGCGGTCGGCCTTGACCTGCTTTTTATCACTTTTTGTTAATAATAGAGCTAGGGAGAACAAGATTGAAAAAAAACAGATGTTAACAGGGCTTGCACTCAATAATGAAGTAGTATTTTGTTGACTAAATTGGATATTTGGGGAGTTTCATCACAAGGAAGATTAGTTGATTTTGAACAGGTTATTGTTTCTTGTGACACTAGTTGCATAGTAGGCTTAAGACATAAACATAAAATATCACTTTATTTAGTAATAAAAGGTTTCAATGACACTCATGTTTGAAACATCCGCAGAATTAAAAGCAATCAATGACAGTGTGTTGTTTGCCCGAATCAAAGTTCTATTAAGCCAACTTAACACCGTTATTTCAACAAGCTTAATACTCAGCTTGTTGATTTTTATTGGTTTATGGGCTGAAGTGCCCAAGCACTATTTGTTCGTGTTTATTGCTTATCAGATCGTGGTCGGCTCTGGCCGCTTGTTACTGCTCTATAAACTCAGTCCTTTATTGATAGATGACAATGGGAAGCTGACAGCGAAACAATTGAAAAGGTACGAGCTCTTGTGCGCTCTAGGCAGTTTTTTCGCTGGTTTAGGTTACGGCAGCTTGGCACTTTTACTGACACTCGACTTATCTTTATCAGCCCAATTCT
The DNA here is from genome assembly GCA_047635075.1 of Methylophagaceae bacterium. GTDB lineage: Bacteria > Pseudomonadota > Gammaproteobacteria > Nitrosococcales > Methylophagaceae. Next base: position 10,376 of record JBLIIN010000035.1, read on the forward strand.
TAATACCGCTTGCTATAGGCGGCCTATCAGCCGGAGCCATTCCAGCTAGCATCAGTAGTCCATTGAATTACTATGCTTTTCTCGTACCATCATTACTGTTATTACTTGTCGGTCTTTTTTTGTCATCTAAACTTGTTCCTGCGCTAATGATTTTTGTTTATTTGATTGTTCTGGTTATTTTAATTCGTCGCGTCAACATTATTTTTATCGATAGTTTATGTTTGAAACAACACAATAAAGGCTTAGTTGATAGTTTGACTAAACATAATGTTGAGCTTGAACATCTATTGGTTAAGTTGAAGGATAGTGAGCGGTTATCAAGCAGTGCTTTTAACAAAGCCGGGGTTAGCATGATGTTAATCGATAAGAATTTACAGATTTTCAAGGTAAATCAAGAAGCTTGTTTATTACTCAGCTACACAGAGCTTCAGTTGACTAGTTTAGGACTGTTGCACTTATCTTATGCCAATGAAAAAGATGTTAACCATCAGTTGTTTTCAGAGCTTATTTCAGGTAAAAAACAACAATATCATTCCAGAAGGCGTTATGTTCGTTCTGATCAAGTGGATATTTGGGTACAAGAGACAGTGTCGGCAGTATACGATGAAGCTGATCAGTTTGATTATGCGATTGTCCATGCACAGGATGTCACGGAGGAATACCGTTTAACGAAAAAATTAAATTATCAAGCAAATCATGATGTGGTTACTGGTTTAGATAATCGATATGCCTTTGAGACTAAAATGCAGCACCTGCTATTAACTGGACAGCGGTCAGAAGACCAAAGCGGGCTTAAACATGTCTTGTGTTATATCGACATAGACCAGTTTAAGGT
>JBLIIN010000036.1:0-11199 GCA_047635075.1 Methylophagaceae bacterium
AATTATCCCCATACAATACTTTACTTGATGCGCTAATGTAATTCAGCATGTCTTCATCAGCCAATACTTCATCAGTCGTCATTTGGGCAAACTTCTCTTCATGAGGCGCACGTCTTTTTTCCATCACGCTTAACGCTTCTTTATATTCCCCTATCTGAGTCCAGCCTAATAAGCCTTTCGTGCTGTCATTTACTAGCGGTATAGAGGGATATAAAATAAAATAGACAAGAACCAGTAAACCACTTAGATACAAAGCATTTAACCACCACCTTGGTGGTGGGTTATCAAGCTCAGTGATCCCATCCCAATTATGGCCGGTATCTTTGACTTTTTCGTATTCTTCTTTTTCAGCCATGCTTGTTTTCCGAGCTATCGCTGTCATCTTTGAATGGTAAATGACGATGTGCTTCTAGTTTTTGCTTGTTTTTGGGATTAAATACCCAATAAAACAATCCGACTAAAGCGATAAAAATAACGACATTAATCACCAAGCCGACCCAATCTGTTGCCGTCATGGCATGCCAATCTGTTTGAAAATAGGCTTGTATTTTAGTCACGATAATCCCTTCCTGGTTGAAATTTAACCATCGTGCCCAATACTTGTAGATAAGCCACAATTGCGTCCATCTCTGTTTTACCTTCGACATCAATGGCCGCGGTACGAATATCTGATTCAGTATAAGGAACCCCCAAGACTTTCATTGCCTTTAAACGTTTTTCCATCCCTAATCCATCAATCTTGCCCTCTTTTAGCCAAGGATAACCTGGCATTACCGACTCCGGAACGACTGAGCGTGGATCCAACATATGTTGGATATGCCATTCGTCAGAATATTTGCCCCCGACCCGTGCTAAGTCAGGCCCAGTTCGTTTTGATCCCCATTGAAATGGGTGGTCATATTTGGACTCAACAGCCAAAGAATAATGCCCATAGCGATCTTTTTCATCTCTAAAAGGCCGGATCATTTGAGAGTGGCATAAATAACAGCCTTCGCGCTGGTAAATATCGCGGCCAGCCAACTCCAAGACCTTATAGGGCCTGACACCTAGCAATTCTTCGTACTCTGGATGTACTTGATCTTCAAATGTTGTTTTTAAATAAAATAATGGCACAATTTCTACGATCCCTCCGACGGATAACACCATCGCCGTCGCTAATACTAAAGCCCAAATGTTTTTCTCTAGGTACTCTTGTATTGAGAATCGTTTCTTTTGATTTTTATTTCCGTGTTGCTCTGTCATCGTTTTAGCCTTGGATAACAGCGACTTTTGACAGGTCACAGGCTGGATTAGTCTTGGCTTTGCGAATGGTCACGGTAATGTTAAACAGCATCAAGCAGGCGCCTAAAAAGAAGATAAACCCGCCGACTGTTCGCATTGCATAATAGGGAAACATTTCTGCTAAAGATTCAACAAAGGTATAGGTAAGGTTGCCGTATTCGTCATAAGCCCGCCACATCAGGCCTTGCATAATGCCCGAGACCCACATCGATGTAATATAAATTACTGTGCCAATTGTTGCCATCCAGAAATGCATGTTGATTAAATTGACAGAATAGACTTTGGTATTCCACAGCTTTTCAACCATATGATAAATTGCACCGATCGATACCATAGCAACCCAACCCAACGCTCCAGAATGAACATGGCCTATGGTCCAGTCAGTATAATGCGACAAGGCATTCACTGTTTTTGCAGACATGACCGGCCCTTCAAATGTCGACATAGCATAAAAGGCCAAGGAAACCACTAAAAAGCGTAAGGTGTAGTCTGTCCTCAACTTATCCCACGCACCATTTAATGTAAACAAACCATTGATAGCTCCCCCCCATGACGGGATGATCATTGCTAAAGAAATGGCTGCTCCTAGAGATCCCGTCCAATCTGGTAGCGCGGTGTATTGAAGGTGATGCGCTCCCAACCATACATACCCAAAAACCAAGCCCCAAAAATGAACGACAGATAAACGATAAGAATAAACAGGCCGGTTCGCTTGTTTGGGCACAAAGTAGTACATAATGCCTAAAAAGCCTGCAGTTAAGAAAAACCCAACAGCATTATGTCCCCACCACCATTGAATCATTGCATCTTGGACACCGGCGAAGATTGAATAGGATTTCCACATTGAAACTGGGATCACTAGACTGTTAACTACGTGGAGATAAGTAACCATTATCATCATTGCTAAAAAGAACCAATTCGACACATAAATATGTGACACTTTACGTATTGATAAGGTCATGATGAAGTTAAAGCTATATGCCAGCCAAACTGCCGCAATAAGAATATCGAGTGGCCACTCTAGCTCTGCATACTCTTTTGATTGTGTTAATCCCATCGGTAATGTGATAATGGCACCGAGAATAACTAAGTTCCAGCCCCAAAAGGTGAACCAAGCAAGCTTATCGCTCCAAAGTCTAACGCCTGATGTACGCTGTACAATGTAATAAGCTGATGCCATCAGTGTTGACCCACCGAAGGCAAAAACGACCGCATTGGTATGAAGTGGTCTTAAACGTCCAAAACTAATATATGGATTGTCGAAGTTCAATACTGGCCACGCCAGTTCAGCCGCAATCCAAACACCGATTCCGGTACCCATCACAAAATAAACAACTGCCATATAAGTGAACCATTTCACCACTTCGAAACTATATTGCTGTTGCTGTTGCATCACGGCCCTAAATTATTTGATTCTATTTTTTAACAAAAGGCCGTAAACAAGCACGCTTTCGTCATTGTCGCTTCACCATTTAGGACAACAATCAGCTTAAAAAGTCTCGCCTTTGTTTTTAATTATTAACCATTATCTATATGGGGTGTCCTCCACTTCCAAAACAGACCGGTCAGCAGGCACTCTCTGATAACGCACATCGATTTAATATTATAGTTATGTATCAGTCTGTTGGGTATATTATTTAACAATAATATTATATAGTTTTGTGATGGAATTGAGCTGGTGCTTTATTTTTTTGCGAAGCAAAAGTCAAGTGACATTTACTAAAAATTAATCACCAATGCAACGCGCCGGCCTTCTGATACCAGCAAATTGTAAGTTCTGCAGGCAGCGCCTATTAACATTTGCTCTAATCCAATGGCTTGGTTTGCGAACTGAACGAGTATTTGAGGAGACACTCTTGTCACCACAGACTGGCCAAGAATTATTACTTCAATTTCATGGGACTTAAAATAATTAACGTCATCGATCGTTAAATCTGAAATAGCGTTGAGCTGAGTTTGTAAATCCAACGTATCAGATCTCAAAATAAACGGTGTTGTTAATGTTATTAGTTCAGATGGACTACCAGATTGTATGGTGATAGTCCGTTCGTCATAAGATTTGACTAATATGGCATCAGTTGGGTCTTCTTGACTGAACTTCATGTTGGTTGTTAAAAGCCTGCGGCGTTATTTACGCGATCGCGTAGCTCTTTTCCGGGCTTAAAATGGGGCACATATTTTTCATCTAATGTCACAGACTCACCGCTTTTAGGGTTACGGCCAACACGGGCTGGACGATGATGAAGTGTAAAACTACCAAAGCCGCGAATTTCAATCCGGTCTCCATTAGATAAGTTTTCACTCATTTGTTCTAGGATCAATTTTACTGCTAATTCGACATCACGATAGTTCAACAATGATTGTCTTTCAGACAGTATTTCAATTAAATCTGATTTTGTCATATTTTGCTTTCCTTAGAATCACACTGTTAACTCGACCCCATATTCACTACTTATTCCAAACAATATCTAAAAAAAAAGAAGCACCTACTACTCATAGGTGCTTCTTTGTTTAAGTCAGCTTAGCTATCTTTTTGGTCCATTTGTTCTTTTAACAAATCACCCAAAGTGGTGTTATTGTTAGAAGGTGCACTTGAATACTCTTTCAATGCTTCAGTTTCATCTTGTGAATCTTTCGCTTTGATTGATAATGTTAATGCACGATCTTTGCGTGACATACCGGTGAATTTAGCTTCAACTTCATCGCCAACTGATAATACTTTACTTGCGTCTTCAGTACGTTCACGAGAAATATCAGCAGCACGGATATAACCTTCTACACCCTCTGCTAATTCAACTGTCGCCCCACGTGCATCTACTTCAGTGACTTTACCTTTGACAACGGTACCACGTGGATTTTCAGACATATATTCTGAGAACGGGTCATCTTGTAACTGTTTGACACCCAGAGAAATACGTTCACGCTCAGGATCAATTGCCAACACAACGGCTTCTAACTCATCACCTTTTTTGAACTCACGTACGACTTCTTCGTTTTCTTCTTCCCATGTAATATCAGAAAGATGAATCAAGCCATCAATGCCCCCATCCAGACCAATGAAGATACCAAAGTCAGTAATGGATTTAATTGAGCCCGATACTTTGTCACCCTTGTTATGCGTCATCGCAAATTCTTCCCAAGGATTAGACTGACATTGTTTCATACCGAGTGAAATACGGCGACGATCTGCATCGATGTCTAAGACCATTACTGCGACTTCATCGCCTAATTGAACTAACTTAGATGGATGAACATTTTTGTTAGTCCAATCCATTTCAGACATATGGACCAAACCTTCAACACCATCTTCAATTTCAACAAAGCAACCGTAGTCAGCAATATTAGTGACTTTACCTTGAATACGGCTGCTATTAGGGTAACGGTGTGCAATATCTTTCCAAGGATCGTCGCCCATTTGTTTAAGGCCTAACGAAACACGTTCGCGTTCTTTATCAAATTTCAGTACTTGTACTTCAATTTCATCGCCAATTGCCACAACTTCAGAAGGGTGTTTAACACGTTTCCAAGCCATATCTGTGATGTGAAGCAAACCATCAATGCCACCAAGGTCAACAAATGCACCATAGTCAGTAAGGTTTTTGACCACACCTTTAATGTTTTTGCCTTCTTCTAGTTCTTCTAGAAGCGCATCACGTTCGACACTATTCTCAGCTTCCATAATTGCGCGACGAGAAACAACGATATTATTGCGAGGACGGTCTAATTTGATCAGTTTGAACTCAAGCTCTTTGCCTTCCAAGTGTGATGTGTCACGAATTGGACGAACATCAACCAACGAACCGGGTAAGAATGCGCGTACATTTTCCAATTCAACTGTGAAGCCGCCTTTCACTTTACCTGTCATGACACCCATAACTGTCTCATTAGCTTCAAATGCATGTTCAAGTTTAATCCATGCTTCTGCCGCTTTGGCTTTTTCACGTGATAATTGCGTCGCACCGAAACCGTCTTCTAATGTTTCTAGTGCAACGTCAACGATGTCACCAACAACAACAGTGACTTCACCTTTTTCATTTTGAAATTCTTCAACAGGTATGGCACCTTCTGATTTTAAACCAGCATTAACCATGACCACATCGGAACCGACACTAACTACCATGCCAGATACGATTTTACCTGTTTGCATTGGTGTGGAATTTAGACTCTCTTCAAAGAGTTCAGCAAAGCTTTCGCTCATTATTGTTACCCTTGATTCTACTTAAGCAGTAGAATCGCCCTAAAAGTCCCGCTCTCGCAGGATGTAAAAAAAAGCCTACTCTCAAAATTCGTTTAAAAGGTAAGCACCTAAAATTGTCTGTCAGAACAAATTTTCCTGACGCGATGAAATACATCGTCAATTCCCAAGCGAGTAGAATCGAGCTGGACAGCATCTTCAGCAGGCTTTAATGGCGCTACAGCTCGCTGACTATCTCGTTGGTCTCTTTCGGAAATCTCTGAAACAAGTCGTGAAAGGTTACTCTCAATTCCTTTTTCTTTCAACTGCTTATGTCTTCTTTTTGCACGTTCTTCGGCACTGGCATTCAAAAATACTTTAAAGCGAGCGTCGGGAAACACCACTGTACCCATATCTCGGCCGTCGGTGACTAAACCCGGTGCTTGCCTAAAGGCGTACTGGCGCTCCAATAAAGCAGTACGTACTAGCGGTAATGCTGCGACTTTTGATGCCGCATTACCCGCTTGCTCTGACCTAATTAAGAGGCTGACATCTTGCCCTTCTAATAATACTATCAACAGGTTGTCTTCAACAACAAATTCAACATCCAAATTGTGTGCAATCTCTACTACCGCAAGCTCATTGGTAAGAACAATATTGTGCTTTAGTACAGCTTGCGCTAGAACACGATACAAAGCCCCACTATCTAAATAATGCCAGCCAAGTTCTTTTGCCATCCGTTGTGCCACTGTGCCTTTACCTGACCCACTTGGTCCATCTATTGTTAATACCGGAATATCAGCCATCGATTTCTTCCAGTATTAAACCTGTCGATGTGGCCAATGCCACAAAGTTAGGAAATGATGTTGCAACATTGGCGCAATTATTAATTACTACTGTACCGCCAGCTCGTAAGCCTGCTATAGCAAAGGACATGGCAATGCGATGATCGCCTAAACTATCGATTTCACCTGAACCGATCGTACCGCCTTCGATGATAATCCCATCCTCGGTTGCTGTGGCATCGATACCTAATATGGCTAATCCCTCGGCCATGGCTTGAATTCGGTCACTTTCCTTGACCCGCAACTCCTCGGCTCCTGTTAATACCGTTTGTCCAGTAGCGCAAGCTGCAGCGATGAAGATGGCAGGGAACTCATCAATCGCTAAAGGCACTTGCTCAATAGGAATCTGAATTCCTTTCAATGGTGCGTAGCGTACGCGTATATCAGCCACAGGTTCACCACCAGTCGTGACTTCATTACTTAAGGTGATATCTGCACCCATCAACCTTAAAATATTAATGACGCCAAATCGAGTGGGATTAATCCCAACATGACGTAATGTAATGTCTGAACCCGTTGCGATAACGGCTCCCACCATAAAGAAAGTCGCGGAGGAAATATCAGCGGGGACATCGATATTCGTTGCTAATAGCTTACCACCACCTTCAATAATGACTTTACTACCATCAACTTCTATCGGATAAGACATGCCAGCAAGCATTCGTTCTGAATGATCTCGTGTAGGTGCCGGCTCTACTATCGTTGTTTTTCCTTTGGCATACATAGCGGCTAATAGCAGACAAGATTTGACTTGGGCGCTAGCCATTGGTAATTCATAGGCAATGGCATATAGGGTATTCCCCCCTTGCACATGTAGGGGTAACTTACCTTCTCTACTCCCAATCACGGCGCCCATTTTAGCGAGTGGGTCAATGACTCTGCCCATTGGCCTCTGTGCTAGTGAAGCATCACCTTTTAAAACTGTGTTGAAGTTTTGACCCGCTAGTAAGCCACATAAGAGCCGTATTGATGTCCCTGAATTACCTAAATCTAAGGCATTTTCTGGTAAGGTTAATCCATTCAATCCGACGCCATGAACAGTGACACGGCCCTTGTCAGGCCCCTCAATCTTGACACCCATTTCTCTAAATGCCGTTAATGTTGCTAAGGCATCTTCACTCTCTAAAAACCCCGTGACTTCAGTCACTCCCTCTGCTATCGCACCCAGCATTATTGCACGATGTGAAATAGATTTATCTCCTGGTACTCTTATATCACCTGTTAGCTTCCCGCCAGGTTGAATGATATATTGTTTTCGTTGCTGTCCACTCACTCTGTTTTAAACTCCACTTATGTCAATTCCATTTGATCACTTTTCATTGTTATTATCTTCACTTATTTTGATGTTTTGAATCGGTTATCCCGTGCTTGTTTAGCACATTGAAATAAGGTCATCAAATAATCGCCATCTTGTTGTTGTATCGCTTGTTCTATTTCTGACATTTGCTGCTGATATTGTTTCAGCACGGTTAAAATCGCATCACTATTGCTGAGACAGATATCTCGCCACATCACTGGATCACCAGAAGCAATTCGCGAGAAATCTCTAAAACCACCAGCAGCGTAGGTCAAAACCTCGTCAACATCATCACTTTTAGCCAACAAGCCCATTAAATTAAAAGCCAATAAATGTGGTAAATGACTTGTAGCCGCCAAGATAAGGTCATGATGTTGTACCGTCATTTCTGATACGTCCGCCCCACTATCAGCCCACATTGTTTTGACTATTTTCAAGGCGGCAAGATTTGTCTGAGGGAGTGGCGTTAAAATCACTTTATGATCTTCATAAAGTGAAGCAAAGGCTGCTGATGGTCCACTTTTTTCTGTTCCCGCAATGGGATGCCCAGGTACAAATTGGCTGATTCCGTCACCCAATATTGCAATAGCATCTTCGACAACTTGTGCTTTGGTACTACCCGCATCTGTAATGACCATCTTGTCTGTTACATAAGGTGCAAGCTCTAATAATGCTGATGCCATCGCTCCCATGGGTAAAGCCAAAACAACCACATCTGCTCCCGCAACAGCATCTGCAATCGAGTCGGCGGCTGTATCAATAATGCCTAAAGAAAGTGCCTCTTGGCGCGTAGTCTCATTTCTGGCGTAACCCACTACTTCTTTGACTTTATCCGCTTTTTTCAAAGCCAAAGACAACGAGCCGCCAATAAGACCAATCCCAATGATAGCTAAGTGATTGATCATACACTCAGCTCTAGTGCGATCGTTAATGCATCGAGACAGCGTTGGTTTTGTGCTGTCAATCCAACGCTAATACGCAAATGCTGTTGCAAGCCATAATTAGCAATAGGCCTAACAATAACCCCCTGCTGCAGTAACGATTGATAGACTGCGTCAGCATTGGTTTGCACATCAACAGTGATGAAGTTAGCTGTTGATGGAATATAGTTCAAGCCTAATTGCTCAAACCTTGCCTCAAACTGTTTCAAGCCTTCGGCATTAGTTTGTCTCGTCAGAACAAGATAAGTTTTATCTGTCAATGTGGCTGCCGCCGCTGCCAAAGCTAAGCTGTTGACATTAAAAGGCTGGCGAATACGATTCAACAAATCAGCAATGTCAGGTGAGGACAGGCTATAGCCAACTCTCAATGCTGCTAAGCCATAAGCTTTTGAAAAAGTTCTACTTATTACTAAATTAGGGAAGTTCTTTAACCAATCTAATGTATTGATGGTCTGCATTGTATATTCAACATATGCTTCATCCAAAACAACAATGACTGACTCTGGTACTCGTTTTAAAAACACCTCTATTTTTTCTGGAGCTATTGACGTACCGGTCGGATTATTCGGATTGGCTATAAAGATCAATTTAGTCTTATCACTGATTAATGCTGCCATGGCATCTAAGTCATGACCAAAGTCACGGGAGGCGGCAATGACTGCTTTGGCGCCAATAGCCTGAGTTACTAGAGGGTAAACCGCAAAAGCATATTGTGAAAAAATAACTTCGTCGGCAGGCGATACAAAGGCTCTAGCCAATAACTCCAAGACATCATTTGAGCCATTACCTAGTGTGACCTGTTCTGGCATTAATTGGTAATAGTCTGCTAAAACCGCCTTTAAAACAAAACCATTGCCATCAGGATATCGCGTAAGTTCTTTTGAAGCTTGTGCTATTGCTGCTAGGGCGAGTTGAGATGGCCCTAGTGGATTCTCATTTGAAGCCAGCTTAATGATATTACTAATGCCTAACTCACGTTCCAATTCTTCAATTGGTTTCCCCGGTTGGTATGGCTTTATGGCGTTAATGCTCGGTAACGCAAGATCACAAACATTCATAAGGTTTGTGACTCTGGCGTTGACTTAAAGCTATCTAAAATAAGCAACCCTGCCCCAATAAAAATTGCTGAGTCAGCGATATTAAATGCAGGCCAATGATGGGTGCCGATATAAACGTCAAGAAAATCGATCACATAACCATGTACAACCCTGTCCAGTACATTACCAATAGCGCCCCCTAATATCAGGCTTAACGATATCGCTTCTAATTTTGCGTGTGATTTTAATTTCGCCAACCACACTATTAAGATGATACTGATTAACGAAGCTAAGCCAATAAAAAACCAACGCTGCCAGCCGCCAGCATCGGCTAAAAAGCTAAAAGCTGCACCATAATTATGAGTCATCGTCAGGTTAAAGTAAGGTATCACTGCCACGGTTTCGTACAACGATAACCAAGATACCATAGCCCATTTTGTCCCTTGATCAAAAACTAAAATGATCACAGAAAGTGTGAGATATTTCAGCATTGTTGTCTGCCGTTATGCATATTGACGCTGCTCTCCATCACCCTCGACATTATTGATACATCGGCCACATAGCTCTGGGTGAGTTTCATCTTGACCCACATCTTCAGTTTGATGCCAACAACGGTCACATCGAGCGTGCTCAGTAGGCACTGATAATATCCACAAGCCCGCTATATCGCTACCGATTGCCTCGTTCGGTTTGTCATTGAGTGACATTAAAGTGACTTTTGATGTAATTAGAATAAATTTTAATTCTGTCTCCACTTTTTCCAGTAAGACCTTTAATACATCATCAGCATACAGACTGACCTCAGCCGTCAACCCTCCTTTTATTTTGCCATCGTTACGCAGCACTTCCAGTTGCTTTGATACCTCTATTCTTACAGCAAATATTTGGTCCCAGAATGCCACACACATTTCCGTTGGCACTGGCAATGGCTTCAATTGCTCGTACCATGTGTTCAACATTACTGACTCATTTCGTTGACCTGGTAAATGTTCCCACAACTCATCAGCTGTGAAACTTAAAATTGGGGCTATCCAACGCGTCAATGCTTCTAAAATATGATACATCGCTGTTTGCGATGAACGCCGAGCCATACTGTTCTCTTTCATGGTGTACTGACGATCTTTGGTAATGTCTAAGTACAGGCTTCCCATTTCATTGGCACAAAAATTATGCACTCTTTGATAAATGGTATGAAACTGATAGCTCTCATAAGCAACAACAATATCTTGTTGAAGATAGAATGCCCTATCAACTGCCCACTGATCGAGAGCCAGCATGTCTTCCACTGCAACGCAGTCGGTAGCTGGATCAAAGTCAGACAAATTAGATAATAAATAACGTGCGGTGTTGCGAATACGGCGATATGAATCTGCAGTCCGTTTGAGAATCTCATCCGACACGCTCATTTCTGCACTGTAATCGGATGAAGCAACCCACAATCGAATGACATCTGCGCCTAAATTATTCACTACTTTTTGCGGTGAAATCACATTGCCCAATGACTTGGACATTTTCTTGCCTTTAGCATCAACAGTAAACCCGTGTGTTAGCACAGCTTTGTAGGGTGCTTTACCTGTTGAGGCTAATGAGGTCAATAAGGAGGATTGAAACCAACCACGATGTT